>NZ_JBDOOX010000017.1:0-177180 GCF_039830575.1 Chromohalobacter sp.
TTACGGATCCGCCGCCGTGAACGCAAGGGGTTTTTCGTCTCCTGCGCTCATGATGTTATCCACACCCGCCGGTCGTACCGCCTCGCCAACGGCGTGTGGATAACTCGACCGCTCGCGAGACCTTCAGACGAGCGTCACGCGCGCGTAGCGCTTCTTGCCGGCCTGAATGACATAACGCTGCCCCGTGGCGAGCATGGCATCCTTGGCGACCACTTCCCCATCGACCTTGACGCGTCCGTTACTGAGCATGTCCTTGGCCTGGGCGCTGTTATTGGTCAGCCCTGAGCGGTTGAGCACCGCCGCGATGGGGGCCTGCTCACCCTCGAACGCCACTTCGACGTCCGGCAGGTCATCCGGCAGCTCGCCCTCGGCCAGCTGGTTGCCCGCGGACTTGTGCGCGTTGGCGGCGGCTTCTTCGCCGTGATAACGGGCGATCAGTTCCCGTGCCAATTCCATCTTGATATCACGCGGGTTGGCGCCTGACTCGATGGAACGACGGATCTTCTCTATCTCGTCGTTGGACTTCAGTGACAGCAATTCGAAGTAACGCCACATCAGGCTGTCCGGCATCGACACCAGCTTGTTGAACATCACGCCGGGAGTGTCATCGACACCCACGTAATTCCCCAATGACTTGGACATCTTCTGGACGCCATCCAGTCCTTCCAGCAACGGCATGGTCATGACCACCTGCGGCGCCTGGCCGAAGTGCTTCTGGATCTCGCGGCCCATCAGCAGGTTGAACTTCTGGTCGGTGCCGCCCAGCTCGATGTCGGCCTCGAGTGCGACCGAATCGTAGCCCTGGACCAATGGGTAGAGGAACTCATGGATGGAGATCGATTGATTGGCGGTATAGCGCTTCTCGAAATCATCGCGTTCCAGCATGCGCGCCACGGTGGACTGCGCCGCCAGCTCGATCATGTCGGCCGCGGAGAGCTTGCTCATCCATTCGGCATTGAAACGTACCTCGGTCAGCGCCGGGTCGAGGATCTTGAACACCTGCTCCTTGTAGGTCTCGGCATTCGCCTTGACCTCCGCCTCGGTCAGCGGCTTGCGTGTGACGTTTTTCCCCGTGGGGTCACCGATACGCCCGGTGAAATCGCCGATCAAGAACACTACCTGATGGCCCAGCTCCTGAAACTGGCGCATCTTGGTCAACAGGACGCTATGCCCGAGATGCAAATCCGGCGCGGTGGGATCGAAGCCTGCCTTGATACGCAGCTTGCGGCCGGACTCGAGCTTCTTTACCAGCTCGTCCTCCAGCAGGATTTCATGGGTCCCGCGCTTGAGCAGCGCCAGCGCATCAGCGACATCGGTCATCGTATCCTTCTCCGAAAAAGGGTGGTTTGGGCAATAAGCGGGGATGTTAGCATGACTCATCGTCGACGGTTGAGCGCGACCCTGGCATACGGAGACCAGCATGCCCCTTTACATCGGCTTGATGTCCGGCACCAGCCTGGATGGTATCGACGCCGCCCTGGTACGGTGCGGCGAGGGCCGTCCCGAGTGGCTCGGCGCCACCGGCCTGCCCTTTTCCACTGCGCTGCACGATGACCTGCTGGCACTCTGCCTGGCACGCGAGGTTTCGTTCGCCGAACTGGCACGCCTCGAGACCGCCTTCTGCGAACGCCAGGCCGAGGCGGTCAACCGCCTGCTGCTCGAAACGGGCACGCCCCGGGAAGCGATCACGGCCATCGGCAGCCACGGCCAGACCATCGAACACGCCCCGAACGCCACGCCGGCGCATACCTACCAGCTCGACAATCCCAGCCTGCTGGCCGAGCTGACCGGGTGCGCCGTGGTCGGCGATCTGCGGCGCCGGGACCTGGCGGCCGGAGGCCAGGCCGCCCCTCTGGCGCCCGCCTTTCATGCTGCCCTCTTCACCGCGTCGGAGGCCTATCGCCTGGTACTCAATCTCGGCGGCATCGCCAACCTGACGCGACTGCCGCCGTCCGGCCAGGCTGCCCCCGTGGTGGGCTTCGATACCGGTCCCGCCAACATGCTCATGGATGCCTGGAGCCAGCGCCACCACGGACGCCCCTACGATGCCGACGGTGCCTGGGCCGCCAGCGGTCGCGTCGATGATGCGCTGCTCGCCCGACTGCTCGATGACGACTACTTCTCACGCCTGCCGCCCAAGAGCACGGGCCGCGAGCATTTTCACCTCGACTGGCTGACGTCACGCTTGAGCGGGCACGAATCCCCTTGTGACGTACAGGCGACCCTGGCCGAGCTGACCGCCGCCAGCATCGCCATGGGCGTCACCCAATGCAGCGCTGGCGTCTCCACTGCCTATGACGCCCTGATCCCCTGCGGCGGAGGCGCCCACAACGCCGACCTGCTGACACGCATACAGCGCCACTTGCCCGAGATTCCGCTGACGCCCTGTGAACGGTTCGGCTGGTCGCCGGACTGGCTCGAAGCCGGCGCCTTCGCCTGGCTGGCGCATCAACGCGTGGCAGGACTCCCCGGCAACCTGCCCGACGTCACGGGTGCACGCGGCCCACGGGTATTGGGCGGTCTCTACGCCGGCTGAAGCCCTCACTCATCCTCGCGCCACTCGTCATCGCCTTTCAGGGTGAAGCGCTCGGCGGCATCGGCAGCCCTCGCCAGTTGCGGGCTCTCGGCATCGCCATAGGCGATTTGCAGACGCAGGTCGTTGGCGGAATCGGCATGCACCAGCGCCATCTTTTCGCTGATCCGCCCTTGTCGGTAGAGCGCGTACAGGGCCTGGTCGAAGGTCTGCATGCCCTGATCCCGTGAGCGCTGCATGACCTCCTTGATATCGTGAATCGCTCCCTTGCGAATCAGGTCGCTGATCAGCGGCGAGCGCAGCATCACCTCGACGGCCGCGCACCGCCCCTCGCCATCCTCGCGAGGCAACAGACGCTGCGCGACGATGGCCTGCAGGTTGAGCGAAAGGTCCATCCACACCTGTTCGTGGCGCTCGCTGGGAAAGAAGTGCTGAATGCGCTCCAGGGCCTGGTTGGCGTTATTGGCATGCAGCGTCGCCAGGCACAGATGCCCGGTTTCGGCAAAGGTCAGGGCATGCTCCATGACTTCGCGCGAACGCACCTCGCCGATCAGGATCACGTCCGGCGCCTGGCGCAGCGCATTCTTGAGCGCCACCTCGAAGGACTCGGTATCGATGCCCACTTCCCGCTGGTTGATGATCGCCCGCCCGTGAGGGTGAATGTACTCGATGGGGTCCTCGATGCTGATCACGTGCCCCCCGGTGGTCTGGTTGCGATGCTGGATCATCGACGCCAGCGTCGTCGACTTGCCGCTTCCCGTGCCGCCGACGATGAATACCAGGCCACGCTGACGATTGACCAGTTCCCCCAGCGCCGAGGGCAGGGCCAGGCTTTCCAGGTCGGGGATATCGTAGGCGATGCGCCGCACGACCATCGCCATCTGGCTACGCTGGTAGAAGGCGCTGACACGAAAGCGCCCCTTGCCCGGCACGCTGAGCGCAAAGTTGGCCTCGCGCTCGGCCTCGAAGCGTTCGCGTACCCCCTGAGGCAGCGCCGCCGAGACCAGTTCACGCACTTGCCCCACCGACATCGCCTTGTCTCCCAGCGTGACCAGTGCGCCATCGATCTTGAGACTCGGCGGCGCCCCCGTGGACACGAGCAGATCGGAGGCCTGCTTGTCGAGCATGATATCCAGCAGTTGCGTCAGCCATTCATGCGGCGTCATCTCGTCCGTTCTCCTTCCCCGCGTCTCGATTCGTGCCAGGCTCACACACCCAGCACGCGTCCGTCCTTCGCCTTCGCCTGCGCCTCGGCACGCGAAACGATACCCTGCGACACCAGCCGCGAAAGCGCCGCATCCAGAGTCTGCATGCCCAGGCTGCCGCCGGTCTGGATCGAGGAGTACATCTGCGCCAGCTTGTTTTCGCGTATCAGGTTTCGCACCGCGCCGCTGGCGACGAGTATCTCGTGCGCCGCCACGCGCCCGCCACCCTCGCGCTTGAGCAGCACCTGCGAGATCACCCCTTGCAACGACTCGGACAGCATCGACCGCACCATGCTTTTTTCGTCGCCGGGAAAGACATCGATGATGCGGTCCACCGTCTTGGCGGCCGACGTGGTGTGCAGAGTACCGAACACCAGGTGGCCGGTTTCGGCGGCGGTCAACGCCAGGCGGATGGTCTCCAGGTCGCGCAGTTCGCCGACCAGGATCACGTCCGGATCCTCGCGCAGTGCCGAACGCAACGCCGTGGCGAAGCTGCGCGTGTCGCGGTGAAGCTCGCGCTGATTGACGAGGCTGCGCTTGCTGCGGTGCACGAATTCCACCGGGTCCTCGATGGTCAACACATGCTGGTAGTAGTTTTCGTTGACGTAGTCGATCATCGCCGCCAAGGTCGTGCTCTTGCCCGAGCCGGTCGGCCCCGTCACCAGCACCAGGCCTCGCGGCAAGGAGGACAGACGGCGAAATACCTCGCCCAGTTCCAGGTCGTCGAGAGTGAGCACCTCGCTGGGAATGGTGCGGAAGACGGCCCCGGCACCGCGCCCCTGGTGAAAGACGTTGACGCGGAAGCGCGCCACCCCCGGCACATCGAACGAGAAATCGTGCTCGAGCGCCTCTTCGTAGTCGCGGCGCTGCTGATCGTTCATGATCGCGTAGATCAGCTTGCGGACCTCACGATCCTCGATCGGCGGCACGTTGAGCCGGCGGATGTCGCCATCGACGCGAATCATCGGCGGCAGCCCGGCGGACAGGTGCAGGTCGGAGGCCTTCTGCTTTGCCGAGAACGCCAGCAGTTCGATAATATCCATGCATTTCTCTCGCTCGCGGACAGGGGTTCCCCAGTATGCCAGATGTCAACATCGTCGAATCCCTCGAGGACGCACGCAACCGTCTGCGCACTGCCTTGACGAACGCGGGACGCGACCCGGCTTCGGCGCACCTGCTCGCGGTCAGCAAGACGCAGCCCGCGGCGAGCGTGCGCCAGGCGTTCGAGGCGGGCCAGCGCGAGTTCGGCGAGAACTATGTCCAGGAGGCCCTCGACAAGCAGGCCGCGCTGACCGACCTGGACGCTATCGTCTGGCATTTCATCGGCCCGCTGCAATCCAACAAGACCCGCGCGGTCGCCGAACACTTTCAATGGGTCCATACCCTCGACCGCGAGCGCATCGCCCGACGACTCGCCGCGCAACGCCCGCCAGCATTGGGCCCGCTGGATGTCTGCCTGCAAGTCAACGTCAGCGGCGAAGCCAGCAAATCGGGCGTCGCGCCGGCGGATCTGCCGGCACTGGCCGACGTGGTGGCCACGCTCCCCCAGCTGCGGCTGCGCGGTCTGATGACACTGCCCGCGCCGAGCGACGAGCTGGCAACGCAACGACGTCCTTTCGCCGAGCTGCGCAAGTTGCTCGCGTCACTCCGCCAGCGACACCCCCAGGCGCCATTGGATACCCTGTCGATGGGCATGAGCGGCGACCTGGAAGCCGCCGTCCTCGAAGGGGCCACCTGGGTACGCCTGGGCACGGCCATTTTCGGCCAGCGTGCGCCGCGCGCCTGACTGCCTTGTCCCCAACCGTATCGCGTCGCCGCGACATTCAGGAGATACCATGACCAGCCAAGTCACATTCATCGGTGCCGGCAACATGGCGAGCGCCATCTTCGGAGGCATGGTCGAGGGCGGTTATCCCGCCGAGGCCATCACCGCCACCGGGCGGGACCCCCAGGCGCTCGCCGCACTTGCCGAGCGCCATGGCATCCGTACCACCACCGACAATCTCGCCGCCGTGGACGGTGCCGATGTCGTGGTGCTCGCCGTCAAACCGCAGATCATGCGCGAGGTGTGCCATGAGCTTCGCGACACGGTGCAGGCGCAGCGGCCCCTGATCGTCTCCGTGGCCGCCGGCTTGAACGCCGCGACGCTGGAGAA
Source organism: Chromohalobacter sp. (assembly GCF_039830575.1). Taxonomy (NCBI): domain Bacteria; kingdom Pseudomonadati; phylum Pseudomonadota; class Gammaproteobacteria; order Oceanospirillales; family Halomonadaceae; genus Chromohalobacter; species Chromohalobacter sp. The sequence continues at coordinate 5,894 of NZ_JBDOOX010000017.1, forward strand.
CTGGCTCGGCGGCGAGCTCGCCGTGATTCGCTGCATGCCCAACACCCCCAGTCTCGTCGGCCAGGGTGCGGCAGGCTTGTTCGCCAACGCGCGGGTCAGCGAATCGCAGAAGCAACTGGCCACCACCCTGCTGGAAGCCGTGGGTCTGGTGGAATGGGTCGCCGATGAAACGCTGCTCGAGGCCGTCACCGCCGTGTCGGGAAGCGGCCCGGCCTACTTCTTCCTGATCATGGAAGCGCTCGAGGATGCCGGCAAGAAACTCGGCCTCCCCGCCGACAGCGCTCGCCGCCTGGCCTTGCAGACCGCCTTCGGCGCGGCGAGCATGGCTCGCGAAAGCGAGTTCGAGCCGGCCGAGTTGCGCCGCCGCGTCACCTCGCCCAATGGCACCACCGAGCGTGCCATCGCCAGTTTCGAGGACGACGGCCTGCGCCGCCTCTTCGAGAACGCGACGCAAGCCTGCGCCACCCGCGCCCGGGAGCTGTCCGACGAACTGAGCCGCGACTGACACTACTCTTATCACCCATTCGACATGGAGGAGCCCCATGGGCAGCCAAATGGGAAGCGCCGGCTTGATGCTGGTCAACACGCTAGTCAATGTGTATCTGTTCGTGCTGATGCTGCGCTTCTTGCTGCAGTTTTCCCGCGCCGACTACTACAATCCCGTCAGCCAGGCCGTGATCAAGGCCACTCGTCCGGTCGTCGCACCGCTGCAGCGCATCTTTCGTCCACGCGGACGTTTCGATCCCGCCACGCTGGTCGCCGGCCTGCTGCTCAAGGGCATCACCATTTTTCTGCTGCTCAAGTTCGCCGGAATCACCATGCCGCCGCTGCAGGGCGTTCTGGTGGCAGCCCTGGCCGGCGTATTGAGCGCGATCCTGGATATCTACTTCTTCGCCTTGATCATCATGATCATTCTCAGCTGGGTCGCGCCGCAGGCCAACCACCCCGGTGCCATTCTCGTCCACCAGCTGGTCGAGCCGATCATGGCGCCGGTGCGCAAGGTCATTCCACCACTCGGCATGATCGACTTGTCGCCCATCGTGGTGTTCATCGCCATCAGTCTGTTCGACAGTCTCATCGTCGGTGCACTGGCCCGTGCCGCGGGACTGCCCGGCATGCTGGTGGGCTTCTGAACATTCGCCAATGGCGCCCTGGCGCGCCTCAAGCTGGACACGGAAACTGACACACACGATGCCCGATACGCTACCTCCCGACTCGGTCGGTCTGGTCACGCCACAAACGGCGCACTTCGATACGCCGCTGGCGCTGGCCGGCGGCAAGACGCTGGACGACTACACCCTGGTCTACGAGACGTATGGCCAGCTCAATGCCGAACGCAACAACGCGGTCTTGATCTGCCATGCCCTTTCCGGTCATCACCACGCGGCAGGCTTCCATTCCATGGAGGATCGCAAGCCCGGCTGGTGGGATGCCTACATCGGCCCCGGCAAGGCGATCGACACCAACCGCTTCTTCGTCGTGTCGCTCAACAACCTCGGCGGCTGTCATGGCAGCACCGGTCCCTGCGCCACCAATCCCGAGACACGGCGCGCCTGGGGGCCGGAGTTCCCCGTCATGACGGTCAGCGACTGGGTGCATAGCCAGGCACGCCTGGCCGATCGCCTGGGCATCGAGCGTTTCGCTGCCGTGGTGGGCGGCAGCCTGGGGGGCATGCAGGTACTGCAATGGACGATGGCCTACCCGGAGCGTATCGCCAATGCCGTGGTCATCGCCGCCACGCCGCGTCTGTCGGCACAGAACATCGCCTTCAACGAGGTGGCCCGCCAGGCGATCCGCTCCGATCCCGACTTTCATGACGGCTGGTACACCGAGCATGGCACGGTGCCCAAGCGCGGCCTCAAGCTGGCGCGCATGATCGGCCATATCACCTACCTGTCCGAGCATTCCATGGGCGCCAAGTTCGGTCGCGACCTGCGCACGGATCAGCTCAACTTCGGTTACGACGTGGAGTTCCAGGTGGAATCGTACCTGCGCCATCAAGGCGATACGTTCTCCACCAGTTTCGATGCCAACACCTATCTGCTGATGACCAAGGCGCTGGATTATTTCGACCCGGCCGCCGCTCACGGCGGCGACCTCGCCGCGGCGCTGGCACCCGCCCAGTGCCCGTTCCTGGTGATCAGCTTCACCACCGATTGGCGTTTCGCGCCGCCGCGCTCTCGCGAGCTGGTGGAAGCCTTGATGCGCGCCGACAAGGCGGTCAGCTATGCCAGCATCGACTCCCCCCATGGGCATGATGCCTTTCTGCTCCCGCACCCACGCTACGAAGCGGTCTTCGGGGGCTTCATGCGGCGTGTCGCACGTGACTTGATGCTCGAGGAGACTGCCTGATGCGCGCTGATCTCAAATTGATTCACGACTGGGTACCGCAAGGCGCGCGCGTGCTCGACCTGGGCTGCGGCGACGGCACACTGCTCGCCGCGCTGGCGCGCGACAAGCAGGTCATCGGCTACGGCCTGGAGATCGACCCCGAGGGCATTACCGGCTGCATCGAGCGAGGGGTGAACGTCATCGAACAGGATATCGACGACGGGCTGAGCAATGTCGACGACGATGCCTACGACCTGGTGATCATGACCCAGGCACTGCAGGCCTTGCAGCGCCCCGACCTCACCCTCGACGAAATGCTGCGGGTAGGACGCGAGTGCATCATCGCCTTCCCCAATTTCGCTTACTGGCGGCACCGCCTCTATCTGGGCTTTCAGGGTCGCATGCCGGTATCTAAGTCGCTGCCGCACGCCTGGTACGACACCCCCAACATCCACCTGTCGACGTTTCGCGACTTCGGCCAGTTGTGCCGGGACAAGGGCCTGACCCTGGTCGATCAGCGCGTCGGCAATGGCGATCACGAATCGCACTGGACGTCGCGGCTGTGGCCCAACCTGTTCGGCGAAACCGCGATCTTCCGGATCGGCCGCGCGTCACGGAGCGTCAATCGCTGAGCGGTGTCGCGCTCGCCAGTCGGCGCTCGAGCGACACCGGCAACGCGCGCGTCAGCGCAATGTCGCCGGGCACGCCGTCATGGGTCCAGGTCGCGCTCATGCCATAGGCCAGTACCTCGACCCCTTGCGCCGCGACGCGCCGCAGCGTCTCGGCATAGGCCGGGTCGAGATGCGCGGCCGGGGCCACGGCGTCGATTCCGGTGTGTGCCACGCAAAACAGCAGCACCGCGCGATCGCCCTCCGCCACGCGGGCCGCCAGGGCCTCCAGATGGCGGCGGCCGCGCTCGCTCACCGAGTCCGGAAAGTAGCCATGGCCGTCATGCTCGCGCAGGGTGACCTGCTTGACCTCGACATAGGCGGCTGCGTGCGCGGTCGAGAGCCGAAAGTCCAGGCGGGCGTCGGCGACGCGAACCTCGCGCTTGTGCGTGTCGTAACCCGCCAGCTCGGGAATGCGTGCCTCCTGCAATGCCTGGGCCACCAGCGCATTGGCACGCCCGGTATGCACGGAAACCAGCGCGGGCGGGGCATCCGGCATGGGCAGCTCGATCAGCTCCCAGGTCCAGGCCAGCTTGCGCGCCGGGTTGCGGCTCGGTGACAGCCAGACCCGGCACCCGGGCACGTCGACCGCTCGCATCGAGCCGGTGTTCGGGCAATGCGCCACCACCACATCGCCCGACGCCAACGCCACATCGGCCAGAAAACGCTTGTAACGGCGGATCAAGGTCCCGGGCACCAGCTCCGTGTATTGCATGCTTCTTCCTCGTCGTCCTGATTCCCGCACCTCGCGTTGGCGCGGTGTCTGCCGAGCGGCATACACGGCGGGACAAAACGTCACATTCTAGCAAGGAAGCCTCGACCCGGCGTGATACGCGCACTCGTCGGCTCCCGGCGATATCGCGAGGGAACGATTTTCCTCCCTCGGTGGTTGCAAAGCCCGAATTTTTCCGCTAAATAAGCAAGGCTTCGGGCGGGCGCCCAAGTCCTACCCTGGCCAGGCATCGGCCCAAGTCACTTGCGTAATGAGGCAGTCCCATGCCAGTAGCGGAAATCAAAACGGAAGCGCCAAAAAAATTCACCCCGTACGAGCCGGCGCCGGGTGAAGAGTACATGAACGAGCAGCAGCTCGAGCACTTCCGCCAAATCCTGCTCATCTGGAAACAGGAGCTCATGGAAGAGGTGGACCGCACGGTGCGCCATCTGCAGGAAGAGGCGAACAACTTCGCCGATCCCGCCGACCGTGCCACGCAGGAAGAAGGCTTCAGCCTGGAGTTGCGCACCCGTGACCGCGAGCGCAAGCTCCTCAAGAAAATCAACGAAACCATCGAAAAGATCGACGAGGACGACTACGGCTTCTGCGAAGCCTGCGGCGTCGAGATCGGCATCCGCCGTCTCGAGGCTCGCCCCACCGCCACCTTGTGTGTTGACTGCAAGACGCTGGCGGAGCTCAAGGAAAAGCAGCTCGGCGGCTGACACGCCGACTCCGAACGCCACACGACGGGCACCCTCGGGTGCCCGTTTGCCATTGTGCGGGTGCCCAGCAGTATGTCCTACATCGGCCGCTTCGCCCCGACCCCCTCCGGTCCCTTGCATTTCGGCTCGCTGATCGCCGCGCTGGCCAGCTTTCTCGATGCCCGTCGGGCGGGCGGGCAATGGCTGGTACGCATCGAAGACATCGACCCGCCGCGCTGCCCCGAGGGTGCCGCCGACACCATTCTCCACCAGCTGGAAGCCTTCGGTCTGCACTGGGACGGCGAGGTGCACTATCAGCATGCCCGCCACCCTGCCTACCAGGCCGCGCTCGAGCGTCTCGTCGACCAGGGGCTGGCCTATTCCTGCAGTTGCTCGCGCAAGGAGTGGCGCGCGCATGCCATCTACCCCGGGTGGTGTCGGCAAGGCCCCTTGCGGCCCGACCGTCCTCTGGCGTGGCGTCTGCGCAGCGATCTCGGCCAGCGCCCCGTACGCTGGCAGGACCGACGGCTGGGCGCGCAATGTTTCGATCCCGCGGCCTTGGGCGACGTCGTGCTCAAGCGCAAGGACGGCCTCTGGGCCTATCAGCTTGCCGTCGTCGTCGATGATGCCGAGCAGGGCGTCACGGATGTGGTACGCGGCACCGACCTGCTCGACAACACGCCATGGCAGCGCCAGCTGCAAGTCGCGCTGGGGCTTCCTCTACCGCGCTACCTGCATCTGCCCTTGATCGTCGGCGACGACGGCCAGAAGCTCTCCAAGCAGAATCTCGCGCCCGCGCTGCCCACCGACGATGTTGCGGTGCGCCGTCTCTTGCATCGTGCGCTGCACTGCCTCGGGCAGTCGCCGGACGCGACACAGGCCGACGCCCCGGTGGCCGATCAACTGGCAGCGGCCACCGTTGCCTGGCGACCCGATGCTCTGGGCACCGCCACGCACCGAACGCACTGACCTCGTCGCCGCGCCTGACGGATGCCGCGCACGACACTTAGGTCGGATTGCCGTAGCGCCGCACAGTCCGTAGCTTGAAAGGCGGACGACGGGCCGGCGTCATGCCATGGTCGCAGGAGGCTCCGCTTGATCCGGCCAGCTGGCTCACGTCAGGATATTCGCGACTGCCGCGCCGCCGGCCGCCGACTGCATGAGCATCCACATGACGACGAGGCCCATGAGCAGGATTCTGATCGTTGAAAACGAAGACGCGACTCGCCACGCGTTGAAGACGCTGCTCGAACGCCACGCCTACCGCGTCGAGGAAGCGGCATCGCTCGACGCCGCCCAGGCCCTGGCCCCCCAGACCTTCGACCTGGTGATCTGCGACCTGCGTCTCGCGGGCGAGGACGGGACGCAGATGCTCGCCTTGAGCGCCCCCACCCCGGTGCTGGTCATGACCGATCACGCCAGCTTGCGCAAGGCCGTGGTGGCGCTCAAGGAAGGCGCGGTCGATTGCATCACCAAGCCGCTCGACGATGACGAGGTGGTGACGACCGTCGCACGGGTGTCGGGCAGCCCCGGGCCAGCGCGCGATGCCTCGCCGCCGGGCGTGCCATCGGGAATGATCGGGGAATGCGCGGCCATGCAATGCGTCTATGAGCGCATTCGCAAGACCGCGCCCGCCGATGTCACCGTCCTGGTGCAGGGTGAGTCGGGGACCGGCAAGGAACTCGTCGCCCGAGCCCTGCACCGCCAGAGCCGGCGCGCCAAGGCTCCCCTGATCTGCGTCAACTGTGCCGCGATTCCCGAGACCCTGATCGAGTCCGAGCTGTTCGGCCACGAAAAGGGGGCCTTTACGGGCGCCAACAGTGCGCGCACCGGCCTGGTCGAGGCCGCCGACGGCGGCACCCTGTTCCTCGACGAGATCGGCGAGTTGCCGCTGGATGCCCAGGCACGGCTGCTGCGGGTACTGCAGGAAGGCGAGATCCGGCGCATCGGTTCGGTGGAAACGCGTTATGTCGACGTGCGCCTGATTGCCGCCACCCACCGTGATCTGCAGTCGTTGTCACGCAGCGGCGAGTTCCGGCTCGACCTGTACTACCGTCTCAATGTCATGCAGATCGACCTCCCGCCGCTGCGCGAACGCGACGACGACATCCTGGCCATCGCCAAGATCCTGCTCGAGCGTGCCTGTGCACGCCATGCCCGCCCTGGCCTGCGCTTGTCGCGGGCCGCGCGCCGCGACATCCTCGGCTATGCATGGCCCGGCAACGTGCGTGAGCTCGAGAATGCCCTGGAGCGCGGCGTCATCCTCGCCGAAGGGCATCTGATCCACCCCGACGACCTGGGGCTGCCCAGCGAGCGCGCATCTCGCGCCACGCCGCCCTCGGCCGAGCCCCCTCATTCTTCCGATGACGAGGCGTCACTGGACGACGACCTGTCCCTGGAGGATTACTTCCAGCATTTCGTTCTCGAACACCAGGCACAGATGAGCGAGACCGAGCTGGCCCAGAAGCTGGGCATCAGTCGCAAGTGCCTATGGGAGCGCCGCCAGCGCCTGGGCATCCCGCGCAAGAAACAACCTCGCCGCATGGCGTGACGGCATCACACGCCCCCGCGACAAGCTCTCCCTCGCCGACTTTTTACACCAGTCACGACTATGGTCTAAGCGCATCTCGCCGTCTTTTTAGAGACCCTAGGCGCCATCGCGAGGGGGATCGGTGCACCACTTGTTACCATCCCACACAAGAAATGCCCCGTTATGCGGCAAAGTCGGTAACACCTCGCTGCCACGACACGTCAGGAACTTTAAGCGACAACCGCAACACATTGATTTAAAAATAAAAAATTCATAGTGGCACAGCCACTGCAATATAACAGGTCAAGAAAAACAACTACCGGACGCCCAGGGCGCACGAACAACGACAACAACGTACGCCACGGGTGCTCAGCCCGGCTTCGAGCACAACAACAACAAGATCGCCGGACTGGAACATCGCGAGCGAATCGCCAACAACAACAAACGAGACGCAACGCGAGCCGACCGCCAACAAGCACAACAACGGTCGGGATCCGGAACCGAACCAGGACGCGACGCGCCGAGCGAGGCTCAACAAGAACAACGCACTCGCCCGGCGCCACCCGACAACAACAACAAGACGTCGGGGGAAAGCCATGCCGTCGTGGTTGGATTATTGTTTTGAATACGAGGTGGTCACCACGCGGGTAGATCCCTAACAACAAGAAGACCGCTTACCTGCCGGATTCCATTGGTGACTGTGGTGCGTATTCAAGGCGATGCGCCATCACGAAGAAGAAACAGCAGCAAGGACGTTGCATAGCATCCTTGGGGGGAGGCCGATCAGGTCTCCCCTTTCTACTTGTAACGCACGTCGTTTCACGCATGCCTTGCCCCCCTGTACTGACGTTTCAGGATGCTCTTGAAGGCATTTCCACCCCGCCTGCTGGCGTTCCATCCTGCGACATGCTTTGCATGCCGAGGAGTGTCGGCTTACACTGGCCCTTTCGCTTTCCGCGAGTCGTTAACGACGCATGTTCAAAGGATTTACCCGCTTTCTCCAACGCCCCGGTGAACGTTTGAAGACCCTGTTCGGCGCCCAAGAGGCCTCCGGCCCTGTCACGCCCAGCCTGCGTGTCATTCCACGGGATCAGCACAACGTGTCTCGCCGTCTGTTCAGCGAGAACGCTCTCAAGGTTCTGTACCGCCTGCACAACGCCGGACACGAAGCCTATCTGGTCGGCGGCTGCGTGCGCGATTCGCTGCTCGGCAAGGTGCCCAAGGACTTCGACATCGCCACCGACGCCACGCCGGAGGAAATTCGCACCCTGTTTCGCAACTCGCGCATCATCGGGCGCCGTTTCCGCATCGTGCATGTGCGCTTCGGTCGCGAAATCATCGAGGTGACGACGTTCCGCGGCCGACCAGGCGACGATCACGACGATACACTGTCCCAGCAGTCCGACGATGGACTGCTGCTGCGCGACAATGTCTGGGGCACCATCGAAGAAGACGCGCTGCGTCGCGACTTCACGGTCAACGCGCTGTATTACAATATCGCCGACTTCTCGATTCACGACTGGGCCAACGGCGTCAGCGACATCGACGAGCGAACCCTGCGCCTGATCGGCGACCCCGAGGTGCGTTACCGCGAGGACCCCGTGCGCATGCTGCGGGCCGTGCGCTTCGCCGCCAAGCTGGACTTCGACATCGAGCCGCGCACCGAGGCCCCGATCGGCGAACTCGCGCCGCTGCTGTTGCAGATTCCCCCTGCGCGCCTGTTCGAAGAAGTCCTCAAGCTCTTCCTGTCGGGGCATGCGCTGCGCACGTTCGAACTGCTGCGCGAGTACGGGCTGTTCGCCATGCTCTTCCCCGAGACCGACGAGACCCTCGCGGAGTACGACTGGGCACAGCCATTGATCGAACAGGCGCTGATCAACACCGACCGGCGCATCCAGGAAGACCGGCCGGTCACGCCGGCCTTCCTGTACGGTGCCATGCTGTGGCCCGGCATGCGCCTGCGCGCGGAACGTCTCGAGGCGGAGGGCATGCCCCCCATTCCCGCCCAGCAGACCGCATCGCAGCAAAGCATATCGCGGCAGCTGCAGCATACGTCGATTCCCAAGCGCTTCAGCTTGCCGATGCGCGAGATCTGGGACCTGCAACAGCATCTGCCCAAGCGGCGTGGCAAGCGGGCCTTCCAGACCCTGGAGCACAAGCGCTTTCGTGCCGCGTACGACTTCCTTCTGCTGCGCGAAACCGCTGGCGAGATCGAGCCCGGCCTGGGCGACTGGTGGACGGCCTTCCAGGATGGGGACGAGCACGAGCAGGCGCGCTTGATCGCCAAGACGGGCGGCCACCCCGCAGGAACGTCGGACCGCCCCAAGCGCCGACCGCGCCGCCGCCGGCGTCGCAACTCGAATGCCGGGCAGCCTAACGACGGCCGCGATGAGTGAGCGCGCGCTGCCCGCCTATATCGGGCTGGGCAGCAACCTGGATTCTCCCCGCGCACACGTCACCCGCGCCCTGGACGAACTCGACTCCCTGCCGCTGACGCGGCTGGCATGTCATTCCTCCCTCTATGCGTCATCCCCGGTGGGTCCCCAGGATCAGCCCGACTTCGTCAATGCCGTTGCCCGGCTGGAAACGCGACTGTCACCCTTGGCGCTGCTCGACCAGTTACAGGCCCTCGAACAACGCCACCGACGGATTCGAAAACGCCGCTGGGGGCCCCGCACGCTGGATCTCGACCTGCTGTGCTATGCGACACTGCGCTGGCAGACGCCGCGCTTGATCCTGCCGCACCCTGCCATGCGGGAGCGCGGTTTCGTGCTGGTGCCCCTGGCGGAAATCGCACCCGAGCTGCTGCTCGATGGCGACACGGCCGCCTCGCTGGCCGTGCCCCATCAAGGACGGGACTTGCGTCGACTCGTCCCCTAAAAGTAGAGTTGCACCCGATTTGTTACCGATCCACACTCCCACCACCCTCGGGTAACGCCTGCGGTAACACTTGCCGTCCGGGTCCGCCAGGACCGACAAACCACGAGACTTTCCATGAAAACCGTCACCTTGAGCCGTCTCAATGCCTTCAAGCATGCCCAAGAGCCGTTCAGCTGCCTGACGGCCTACGATGCCTCGTTCGCCCAGCATGCCGATGCAGCCGGCATCGATGTCCTGCTGGTCGGCGACTCGTTGGGCATGGTACTTCAGGGCCATGCCAGCACGCTTCCCGTGACGCTCGACGACATCCTCTATCACACGCGCTGCGTGGCGCGCGGCAAGCAACGCAGCCTGTTGATGGTCGACTTGCCCTTCATGAGCAACGCCGACACCAGCCAATTGCTGCGTGACGCCGGTGCCTTGATGCGGGCCGGCGCCGAGCTGGTCAAGATCGAAGGCGCGGGGTGGATGCACGAGGGAGTCCGCGAGCTCACGCGGCGCGGCGTGCCGGTGTGCGCGCATCTCGGCCTGACGCCACAGAGCGTGCATCAGTTCGGCGGCTACAAGGTACAAGGCCGCGAGCAGGACGATGCCCAGCGCATCATCGACGATGCCCGCCTGCTGGTCGAGGCCGGTGCCTCGGTGATCCTGCTGGAATGCGTGCCCGCCGCGCTCGGCCGCGCCGTGCGCGACGCCGTGGACGTTCCCGTGATCGGTATCGGCGCCGGCCCCGAGGTGGATGGGCAGATCCTGGTCATGCACGACGTGATCGGCGTGACGCATGGACGTCCTCCACGCTTCGCCAAGAATTTTCTGGCGGGTCGTGACAGCATCCAGGCGGCGTTCGAAGCCTACCGCGATGCCGTCAAGACGCGTCAATTTCCCGCCGAGGAGCATTGTTTCTGATGTTGACGCTGTCCGACATCGGCGAGCTGCGCAATCATCTGCATGCGGCGCGGCGTGATGCCAAGCGTATTGCGCTCGTTCCCACCATGGGCAACCTGCACGCGGGCCATCTGGCCTTGGTCGACGCGGCGCGGCGCGACGCGGACGTGGTCGTCGCGACCATCTTCGTCAATCCGCTCCAGTTCGGCGCCAATGAAGACTTCGCGAGCTATCCGCGCACCCTCGAGGCGGATGCCCAGGCACTCGCGTCGCACGGTTGCGATCTCGTGTTCACGCCGCGCACCGACGCCCTCTACCCGCACGGCCTCGAGGCACATACCCAGGTCAGCGTGCCCGACGTCTCGGAAGGACTGTGCGGCGCCAATCGTCCAGGGCACTTCACCGGCGTGGCCACGGTCGTCAGCCTGCTTTTCAACCTGGTGCAGCCGGACGCGGCCTATTTCGGCCGCAAGGATTACCAGCAGTTCATGGTCATCCGTAAACTGGTGGCGGATCTGCACTTCCCGATCGAGATCGTCGGTGTCCCCACGCAACGTGCCGAGGACGGCCTGGCACTGTCGTCACGCAATGGCTACCTGAGTGCCGCGGAGCGCCAGCGTGCGCCGGCGCTCTACCGCACGCTATGCCAAGTGCATGACGCACTGCGCGCCGGCGAGGCGCCGCCGACCGCCCTGCGTGACGGTCTGGCGGCCCTCGCCGAGCAGGGCTTCAAACCCGATTACCTGGAGCTGCGTCGCGCCCAGGATCTCGGCCCCATCGCCCCCGATACCCAGGAAGCGATCCTGCTGGTCGCCGCGCATCTCGGCACCACCCGCTTGATCGACAACCTTGCGGTCAGCTTGCCGCGTTGACCGTCGACGCGGCGTCACGACGAGGTTTTTCATGTACACCATCATGCTCAAGGCCAAACTGCACATGGCGCGCGTCACTCACGCAGTGCTCGACTACGAGGGGTCCTGCGCCATCGACGGCGAACTGCTGGATCTCGCCGGTATCCGCGAGAACGAGCAGATCCAGATCTACGATGTCGAAAACGGCAATCGCTTCACGACCTATGCGATCCGCGGCGAGGCAGGATCGCGGCTGATCTCGATCAATGGAGCCGCGGCACACCAGGCTCAGGTCGGCGATCGCGTCATCATCTGCAGCTACGCGCATTATGCGGAACATGAGCTGGCGACTCATCAACCGGCGCTGGTCTATCTGCAAGAAGGCAATCAGGTCAGCCACACGAGCCACGCGATTCCCGTTCAGTTCGCTTAGGCCAGTCCGCCGGTATGCATCACCTCATACCGGCGGTCTACACCTATTACCCGATTGCCGCTTCTCCCTCGACTCGCCTACGCTATAAGACGTGATTCTCTGCGCGACGCTTCTGATACCGCACGGCGCGCATATTGATATTTCTTCTGCGGCGAAAGGAGTCTCCCATGCAAGACGTGGTGATCGTAGCGGCACGGCGCACCGCCATCGGCAGTTTCGGCGGTGCACTCGCCAGTATCCCCGCGACCCAGCTCGGCGCTACGGTCATCGCGGATCTTCTTGCGCATACCGGCGTGGCCCCTGACCAGGTCGACGAGGTACTGCTCGGCCAGGTACTCGCCGCCGGCTGCGGACAGAACCCCGCCCGCCAGGCGGCGATTCTCAGCGGCCTGCCCGCGGCCGTCCCCGCCATGACCATCAACAAGGTCTGCGGCTCGGGACTCAAGGCCCTGCATCTTGCCACTCAGGCGATTCGCTGCGGCGATGCCGAACTGATCATCGCCGGGGGCCAGGAAAACATGTCCGCCGCTCCGCATGTCCTGCCGCACTCGCGTACCGGCCAACGCATGGGCGACTGGACGGCAGTGGACACGATGATTCGCGATGGCCTCTGGGATGCCTTCAACGATATCCACATGGGGATCACCGCCGAAAACCTCGCCGAGAAGTACACCATCACCCGGGAAGACATGGACGCCTTCGCCGCCGCGTCCCAGCAAAAGGCCAGTGCCGCCATCGAGGCGGGGCGTTTCGCCGGCCAGATCGTGCCGGTGGCGATTCCCCAGCGCAAGGGCGATCCCGTGCATGTCACCACCGACGAAGGGCCACGGGCGGGCGTCACCGCCGAGCAACTCGCCGCACTGCGCCCAGCCTTCAAGCGTGATGGCACGGTCACCGCCGGCAACGCCTCGTCGCTCAATGACGGCGCGGCCGTGGCCATGCTGTGTTCGGCGGACAAGGCCAAGTCACTGGGGCTGGAGCCGCTCGCGGTGATCAAGGCCTATGCCAATGCCGGGGTCGATCCCAGCATCATGGGCATTGGCCCCGCGCCGGCGACACGGCGCTGTCTGGAACGCGCCGGCTGGTCTCTCGATGAGCTGGACTTGATCGAGGCCAACGAAGCCTTCGCCGCCCAGGCACTCGCCGTCAACAAGGAGCTCGGCTGGGACCCCGCCAAGATCAACGTCAACGGGGGTGCCATTGCCCTGGGACACCCCATCGGCGCCTCCGGATGCCGGATACTGGTCACCCTGCTGCACGAGATGATCGCCCGTGATGCCAAGAAGGGACTGGCCACGCTTTGCATCGGCGGTGGCCAGGGAGTGGCGCTGGCCATCGAACGGCCCTGAGATGCCCGAGGCATTAATCAGAACGCTGTTTTGTAACGTCATGCAACAGCACTGAACTTTCTTCCTTTCTCGCTTGCCTCATATCACGGCGCCCGGTGGCGCCGTGCGTTCATGGTGCCAGCGAGGAAGTGTCATCGGTATGCTGATTTCTGTTCAGGCGTTACGTGCCTTCGCGGCGTGGGTGGTCGTCTTCCATCATTTCGTGCAGGTTTTTTTCGATTTCGATGCCAACAATACATTCGAGCATCTGCTCGCCACGCGCGGCCAGATGGGTGTGGATATTTTCTTCATCATCAGTGGCTTCGTGATTTATGCCTCCACCGCGCGCCGCGCGCCCTCCGGAGGCGAGTTCCTCCTTCAGCGAGCTGCTCGCATCGTGCCGGCCTACTGGCTATATACCGCCATTACCGCCGGCATCCTGTACCTGTCCCAGGATGTGATGCCGGATTACGGGTTGAGTCTCAAGAGCCTGGCGATGTCGCTATTCTTCCTGCCAGTGGAAAACCCGGCCGGCTACGGCTACTACCCCACCTTGCCGGTCGGCTGGACGCTCAACTTCGAAATGCTGTTTTATCTCGTCTTCGCGGCGTCGCTGTTGATCAATCGTCATCTACGCCTGTGGGTGGTCGTGCTCGGCCTGATCGCGATCGGCGCCTGGCTGTCGGAGCGCCCGCTGCTCAGTGACTTCTATCACGATCCCATTCTCTACAATTTCCTGCTCGGCCTGGGGGTAGGCTTTCTCCACCGTCGCGGCTGGCTGCCAGGCGGACGCTGGCTACCCGCCGGCGTCGCCTTGCTGGCCTTCACCTTCATGATGCAGTTCGAAGATCCGCAGGGCATGACACGCTTCATGCTGTGGGGATTGCCGGGTGCCGTGCTGCTATGCGCCTTCATCGCCATGGAAACACTGTTTGCCGGCAACCGAGCCATCAAGGCATTGGGCGACTGGTCCTACTCGACCTACCTGTTGCATGTCATCGTGCTGTGGACGGCACAGTATGTCCTGACCGAACACATCGGTTGGCCGCCTTACGCGACCCTGGCGCTTTGCTTGCCACTCATCGCCGTGCTCTCCTGGGTCAGCTTCGAGTATCTCGAAAAGCGTCTATCACGCCGCCTGCGCAATCTCATGCCCTCCCGGCGTGTCACTTCCACGACCTGAGACGCACCTCCCCAAGCAGCGCCGCTGAAAGCAAAAAAGCCCCGTACACGCTGTGTACGGGGCTTCGTCAGACCGCGCGTGTGGCGGGCGTTACTCGGCGGGTGTCGCTTCGAACGCCGCTTTTTCTTCCGCGGTGACTTCCTTGATGGAAAGCTTCACGCGGTTGCGGTTGTCGATATCGAGCACCTTGACGATGACCTCCTGGCCTTCGCTCAGATAGTCACGCACGTCGTTGACACGCTCGGGCACGATCTGCGAGATGTGCACCAGACCATCGGTACCCGGCATGAAGGTGACGAAGGCGCCGAAGTCGGTGATGCGCGCCACGGTGCCCCGATAGAGCTTGCCGATTTCCGGTTCGGCGGTAATCGCCAGCACGGTATCGATCGCCGCCTTGGCTGCCGTCTTGTCCTCGGCGTAAATGCGTACGGTACCGTCGTCGTCGAGATCGATCGACGCGCCGGTATCGTCGCAGATCTTGCGGATCGTGGCGCCGCCCTTGCCGATGACATCACGAATCTTGTCGGGATCGATCTTGATGGTGGCCATCGAGGGCGCGTTGTCGGAGACTTCGCTGCGGCTCTGGGCGATCACCGTGTTCATCTGCTCGAGAATGTGCAGCCGCGCCTCGTGGGCCTGCTGCAGCGCGGTTTCCATGATCTCTTCGTTGATGCCCTCGATCTTGATGTCCATCTGCAGGGCCGTCACGCCGGCGGTGGAACCGGCGACCTTGAAGTCCATGTCGCCGAGGTGATCTTCGTCGCCGAGGATGTCGGTCAGTACCGCGAAGCCGTCCTCGTCCTTGACCAGGCCCATGGCGATGCCTGCCACCGGTGCCTTGAGCGGCACACCGGCATCCATCAGTGCCAGCGAGGAGCCGCACACCGACGCCATGGAGCTGGAACCGTTGGATTCGGTGATTTCCGACACCACGCGGATGGTATACGGGAAGTCTTCCTCGCTGGGCAACATGGCCTGAACGCCGCGCCGCGCCAGACGACCGTGGCCGATCTCGCGGCGCTTGGGCCCGCCCATGAAACCAGCCTCGCCCACGCTGTAGGGGGGGAAGTTGTAGTGCAGCAGGAAGCGGTCCTTGCGTTCGCCTTCCAGCGATTCGATCAACTGGGCGTCACGCAGGGTGCCCAGGGTCGCGACGACGACCGCCTGGGTCTCGCCACGCGTGAACACGGCCGAACCATGCGTCTTGGGAAGGGTGCCGACTTCGATCGACAGCGGACGCACGGTACGGTGATCGCGCCCATCGATACGCGGTTCGCCCTGGATGATGCGCGAACGCACGACACGCTTCTCGAGGCTTGCGAACGCCCCTTTGACATCGTCGGCGGCATACTGGCCGGACTCTTCTCCCGCCAGACGCTCGAGGGCCTCGTCCTTGAGCGCGGACAGGGCATCCTGGCGCGCCATCTTGTCGGTGATGCGGTACGCTTCGCCCACCTTGGCTTCGAATTCCGCCGCCAGTGCACTCTTGAGCGTGGTGTCGTCGGCCGGCGGCTGCCAGTCCCAACGCGGCTTGCCGGCTTCGTCGGCCAGCGCCTGGATCGCCGTGATCGCGGCCTGCATTTCCTGGTGGCCGAAGAGCACCGCACCGAGCATTTCATCCTCGAGCAGTTCCTTGGCCTCGGACTCGACCATCAAGACGGCTTTTTCGGTACCGGCCACGACCATGTTCAGCTCGGAGCTTTCCAGCTCTTCCACGGTCGGGTTGAGGAAATACCCCTTGTCTTCATTGAAGCCCACGCGCGCCGCGCCGATCGGCCCGTTGAACGGGACCCCGGAAATCGCCAGTGCAGCGGAGGTGCCCAGCATCGCCGCGATATCCGGGTCGTGATTGCGGTCGGTGGACAGCACCGTGCAGACGACCTGCACTTCATTCATGAAGCCGTTGGGAAACAGCGGGCGAATCGGGCGATCGATCAGCCGCGAGGTCAGGGTTTCCTTTTCGGTGGGCCGGCCTTCGCGCTTGAAGAAACCACCGGGGATCTTGCCCACCGCATAGGTCTTTTCCTGATAGTGCACCGAGAGCGGGAAGAAGGGTTGCGCGGGATTGACGTCCTTCTTGGCCACCACGGTACAGAGCACCACGGTGTCGTCCATGGTGACCATCACGGCACCAGTGGCCTGGCGGGCGATGCGACCCGTTTCCAGGGTGACGGTGCTGTGACCGTATTGAAACGTTTTCTTGACCGGGTTCACGGCAATGTCCTTAACTTTTCATCTCATGTATTGGTCGTTTCGACTCGGCGACCATTTTAGGAGGTCACGCGCTACGGGGCCACTCATTACGACGCCCGGACCACTACAAACATAAAAACGGGCAGCCCCTGGGGGCTGCCCGTTCAACGCGGCATGCGTCGTTGCCAGCGGCAGGCACGTCACGCCCGGCTCGAGGCCATGCCTCGCGCCAGGATCGTGCACGCAGCCTGTGCTTAGCGGCGCAGGCCGAGACGCTGGATCAGCGACTGATAACGTTCGAAATCCTTGCGCTTCAGGTAATCCAGCAGCTTGCGGCGCTGGTTGACCATGCGGATCAGACCACGACGAGAGTGGTGATCCTGCTTGTTGCTTTTGAAGTGGTCCTGCAAGCCATCGATGTTGGCGCTTAGCAAGGCCACCTGGACTTCGGGAGAACCGGTGTCGTTTTCACCACGACCGTACTCGTTGACGATGGTGGCTTTCTGTTCAGCGGTCAGTGCCATTTGTCTCTCCAGTAAACAATATGCCTGAGCAATGAATGTCGGAGACCACGCATATTTGCAGTCTCCAGAGTGTCCCGCACGCGGCGGGCGCCATGTCGAAGGCATTGCCTTCACGCGTGTCGATGGCATCGATCACGCCCCACCGCGCATGGCCCGCAGCAGGTACTGCCCCCTCACTCGCTGGCGAGCGAGGCGGTATTCAATAAGCGACGCGGCGCGACTTCGCCGCACTCGGTGACCGTCACCAGACCCAGGAACGCGGTGTCACGGTACAGCCTCGCGGTGCTCTGTGCTGCCAGTCCCGCCGTGTCTATCTGCGCACGCTGGCCATGCAGAAGACGCCGCGATGCGCTTGCCGCCACCTCGAGCGATGGCAGGTGCGTCAACATGGTATCCACCGGCAGCAAGCGTGCCTCGCGCGATGCCGCATCCAGATCCTCGAGTGCCGAGAAGGCGTGCATCGCGTCGGCCTCGAAAGGCCCGCTGCGAAGTCGACGCAGGCTCGTGATATGTGCCCCGCATCCCAGCGCGTGCCCGATGTCCTCGGCCAGCGTGCGGATGTAGGTCCCCTTGCTGCAGCGAACCTCGAGCTCGAAGCCCTCCGCCTCGCAAGAGAGAAGGCGCATATCATAAACCGTCACGCGCCGGGCCGCACGTTCGACATGCTTGCCCTCGCGCGCCAGCTCATACAAGGGACGGCCCTGGTGCTTGAGCGCCGAGTACATCGGCGGTACCTGCTCGATCTCGCCACGAAAGCCAGCCAGCACGGCCTCGATATCACGCTCGTCGAGCGCCGGCACCGAGTGATGCTCGATCACCGTGCCTTCGGCATCACCGGTATCGGTCACCTCGCCCAGCCGGACCCAGGTGCGATACGTCTTGTCGGCATCCAGCAGATAGGCGGAAAACTTGGTCGCCTCACCGAAGCAGACCGGAAGCAACCCCGTCGCCATGGGATCCAGCGTTCCGGTATGTCCGGCCTTTTGTGCGTCGTACAAGCGACGCACCTGCTGCAAGGCACGATTCGAGGACACGCCCGGGGCCTTGTCCAGCAACAGCACGCCATCGATCGGCGTGCCTCGACGGCGTCGCGCCATCAGCGTACCTCGTCTTCGTCGTCATCTTCGTGGCGGCGACGGTCATCGGCGACCGCCTCGTCGATCAAGGACGACAGACGCTGCCCGCGCACCACGCTTTCATCGTAGTGAAAGCGCAGCTCCGGCACATGCCGCAGCTTGATGCGATTGGCGATCTGGCTGCGCAAGAATCCCCGGGCATGACGCAACACCTTGAGGTTCTCGTCGATACGCGCGGCGTCGTTCTCGCCCAGCAGGGTAATGTAGATGTCGGCATAGCCAAGGTCGCGACTGACCTTGACCGAGCTGACGGTCACCATGCCCAGACGCGGATCCTTGATCTCGCGCTGGATCAGGACGGCCAACTCCTGCTGCAGCTGATCGGCAACGCGATCGGTACGTTTGAATTCGCGCATCGTTTTCTCCCGCGGATCACCGCTCGGGCGGCGAGCGACGCATCGCCCGCCACGCCTTACAGGCTACGCTCGACCTTGACCTGATCGAAGACCTCGATCTTGTCGCCGACCTGAACGTCGTTGTAGTTCTTGACGCCGATACCGCACTCCATACCGCTGCGGACCTCGCCAATGTCGTCCTTGTAACGACGCAGGGACTCGAGCTCGCCTTCGTAGATGACCACGTTCTCGCGCAGCACACGAATGCGCTTGTGACGATAGACGGTACCCTCGACGACCATGCAGCCTGCCACGGCACCGATCTTGGGCGCCTTGAACACGTCGCGCACTTCGGCCACACCGACGATCTCTTCCTTCCACTCCGGCGCCAGCATGCCGCTCATGGCCTGCTTGACCTCGTCGATGAGCTGGTAGATCACGCTGTAATAGCGCAGGTCCAGGCCTTCACGTTCGACGATCTCCCGCGCGGACACGTCGGCACGCACGTTGAAGCCGACCAGGATCGCCTCACTGGCCACGGCCAGGTTGGCGTCGGTGCCGGTAATGCCGCCCACACCGGACGAGACGACCGCCACCTTGACTTCATCGGTGGAGAGCTCTTCCAGCGCGCCACGAATGGCTTCCAGGGAGCCCTGCACATCGGCCTTGAGCACGATGTTGACCTTGGCGACTTCGTCCTGGCCCATCTGGCTGAACATGTTCTCCAGCTTGGCCTTCTGCTGGCGTGCCAGGCGCACCTCGCGGTACTTGCCCTGACGGAAGTTGGCCACTTCACGTGCCTTCTTCTCGTCGGCGACGACGATGAACTCGTCACCGGCCTCGGGCGTGCCATCGAGCCCCTGGATTTCCACCGGCATGGCCGGGCCGACCTCTTCCACGCGCTTGCCGAGTTCGTTGACCAGGGCGCGTACGCGGCCATAGTGCAATCCCGCCAGGACGATATCGCCCCGCTTGAGCGTGCCGTTCTGCACCAGCACGGTCGCGACCGGGCCTCGGCCCTTGTCCAGCTGCGACTCGACGACCACGCCCTTGGCCGGCGCTTCCGGGACGGCCTTGAGCTCGAGCACTTCGGACACCAGCAGGATGGCTTCCAGCAGCGCGTCGATGCCTTCACCGCTCTTCGCCGACACATGCACGAACTGCGTGTCGCCGCCCCAGGCTTCGGAAATCACGCCGTATTGCGACAATTCGTTCTTGACGCGATCGGGATCGGCGCCTTCCTTGTCGATCTTGTTGACGGCCACGACCAGCGGCACACCGGCCGCCTTGGCGTGTTCGACCGCCTCGACCGTCTGCGGCATGACGCCGTCATCGGCCGCGACCACCAGGATGACCACGTCGGTCGCCTGCGCACCGCGAGCACGCATCGCCGTGAATGCGGCGTGACCCGGGGTATCGAGGAAGGTGATGTCGCCGCTTTCGTGCTCGACGTGATAGGCACCGATGTGCTGCGTGATGCCGCCGGCTTCCCCGGTCGCCACCTTGGTGCGACGGATGTAGTCGAGCAGCGAGGTCTTGCCGTGGTCGACGTGGCCCATGACGGTGACGACCGGCGCTCGGGTGATCTCTTCGCCTTCGTAGGAGATGCCCTCGAGCACCTCGGTCTCCAGCGCATCGTCCTTGACCAGCTTGGGCTTGTGGCCCATTTCTTCGACGACGATGGCCGCCGTGTCCTGATCGATGGTCTGGTTGATGGTCACCGCCGCTCCCATGGTGAACATCGCCTTGATGACCTCGTTGGCCTTGATCGACATCTTGTCGGCCAGATCGGCGACACTGATCGACTCGGGGATGGCGACTTCACGCACGATGGGCTGCGTCGGCTTCTGGAAGCCATGCTGATTGTCGCGACCGCCGCCACGACGGCTGCCGCGACGCTCGGAGCGCTTGGTCTTCTTGGCGTTGCCACGACGCCGTTCGCCGCGTTCGCGACGCTCTTCGTCATCGTCACGCTTGCGGCCGCGCCCGGTATCCTTCTTCTGATGGTTCTGGCCACGACGATTCGGCGTGCGCGGCTCCTTGGGCGGCGCCTCGACGAAAGGCTCGCTGGCGGTTTCCGGTTCCTCGGGCTGCGGCGCACCGGGAGCCTCGGCAACCGGCTCGCTTTCCGCCGCTTTCGATGCTGCGGCGGCAGCGGCTTCTTCTTCGGCCTTGGCCTTGGCAGCCTGCTCGGCAGCGGCTTGCTCCGCCTTGGCGGCCTCGTCGGCCTTGGCCTGATTGGCGCTGGCCATGTCACCGACCAGCTGACGCGGACCGGTTTCCTCGGCCGCCTTTTCCTCGGCCGGCTCCGGCTCGCGCTTGACGTAGGTACGCTTCTTGCGAACCTGCACGTCGATCGCCTTGCCGCGACCATCGCCACTACGGATCCGGCTCTTGGTGTTACGCGTCAACGTTACGCGGTTCTTCGTCGCGCCGCTGTCCCCACCGTGGCTACGCGTCAGGTGCTCGAGAAGGCGCTGCTTGTCCTCCTCGGATACCGCATCGCCTTCGGTCTTGTGGGGGAGACCCGCTTCTTGCATCTGCTCCAGCAGACGGGACACATCGCGTCCCACCTTGCTGGCAAAATCCTTAACGGTCATGTCTGACATTACGACCCTCCTGAGCCCGTGACCAGATTACTGTTCGCTCTCGAACCAAGGCGCACGAGCGGTCATTATCAGCGCCGCGGCGCGCTCTTCGTCCACATCGTCGATGTCCTTGAGATCATCGATGGACTGCTCGGCCAAGTCCTCACGCGTGACGATGCCTCGACTGGCGAGCGTAAATGCCAAGTGACGATCCATGCCCTCCATTTCAAGGAGGTCGTCATCGGGCTGCGCACCGTCCAGCGCCTCTTCGGAAGCGATGGCCAGCGTCAGCAATTCGTCCTTGGCTCGAGCGCGCAGCGTTTCGATCAGTGCTTCATCCAATTCCTCGATCTCGAGCAACTCTTCGAGCGGCACATACGCCAGCTCCTCGAGCGAGGTAAAGCCTTCCTCGACCAGCAGACGGGCGAGTTCCTCGTCGACTTCGAGGTGATTGATGAAGTACTCGATCAGGCTGTCGATTTCTTGCTCGCGCTTGCCTTCGGCCTCTTCTTCGGTCATCACGTTGAGCGTCCAGCCCGTCAGCTCGGAAGCCAGGCGAACGTTCTGGCCGCTGCGGCCGATGGCCTGCGCCAGGTTGTCCTCGGCGACGGCGACATCCATGGAATGGGCGTCTTCGTCGACGAGAATGGAGCCGACTTCCGCGGGCGCCATGGCATTGATCACCAGTTGCGCCGGGTTGTCGTCCCACATGATGATGTCCACGCGCTCGTTGCGCAGCTCGTTGGACACCGCTTGCACGCGCGACCCGCGCATGCCGACACACGCACCGACCGGGTCGATGCGCTTGTCATTGGTCTTGACTGCAATCTTGGCGCGAGCGCCGGGATCACGCGCCGCGCCCTTGATCTCGATGAGCTGCTCGGCAATTTCGGGCACCTCGATCTTGAAGAGCTCGACGATCATGTCGGGGCGCGTCCGCGTCAGGATCAACTGCGATCCGCGCGCTTCGGCGTCGACCTTCCACAACAGGGCACGCACGCGTTCGTTCATGCGATAGCGCTCGCCGGGGATCATCTCGCTGCGCGGCAGGAACGCTTCGGCATTCTCGCCCAGGTCGACGATCAACCCTTCGCGCGTGGTCTTCTTGACGATACCGGCCACCAGTTCGCCTTCACGCTCGGCGTATTGGCGGACGACCTCGGCCCGCTCGGCCTCGCGCACCTTCTGCACGATGACCTGCTTGGCGGTCTGGGCGGCGATGCGACCGAAGGCGACCGACTCGACCTGCTCCTCGACCACGTCACCCAGCGCCAGGGGCGGATCGCGACGCTCCGCCTCGGACAGCGGGATTTCGCTATCCGGATTCTCGAACGCCTCGTCCTCGACGACAGTCCAGCGACGGAAGGTGTCGTAATCACCGGTCGCGCGATCGATCTTGACGCGAGTGCTCACTTCCTGGCCATCGAAGCGCTTACGCGATGCACTCGCCAGCGCCGACTCCACGGCCTCGAAGATCACCTCACGCGGCACCCCCTTTTCGTTCGAGATCGCATCTACGACCAGCAGAATCTCTTTACTCATGCCTATGCCTCGCAGAAAAGCTGTCCTTAATTATCGAACTGAGGCACCACGCGCGCCTGCTCGATGCTTTCGATCGGAAAGCAATATTCTTGTCCGTCGAGATGCAGCAGAATCTCGTCGCCCTCGACGCCGGCCAGTTGGCCCTGAAACTTGCGACGCCCTTCGAAGGGCGTGCTCAGCTTCACCTTGACATGACTGCCCTTGAAGCTCGCAAACTGCTCGAGCGTGAACAAGGGACGATCCATCCCCGGTGAAGACACTTCCAGTCGGTATTCACCCGAAATGGGGTCTTCAACGTCCAGCACCCCACTGACCTGGCGGCTGACGGCCGCACAGTCATCTACCGTCACGCCATCGGCGCTTTCGATATAGATGACCAGTCGGGAGTGTTTACCCTGGGAGAGGTAGTCGACTCCCCAGAGTTCGAAGCCCATGGCCGTCACGACCGGCTCGATGAGCGCTTTCAGTGCAGCGTCCTTGTTTGCCACAGACGGAGGCTCCCACTAGCAGTTGCATCAGGCACCTGACCAGGAGTAAAGAGGAAAGCTAGGTGGCTGATTGGCGTTATCGTCGCAAGTGATAACAAAAAGCCCCTTCGTAGGAAGGGGCCTTTCGTAAAAAAACTTGGTAGCGGGGGCCGGATTTGAACCGACGACCTTCGGGTTATGAGCCCGACGAGCTACCAGACTGCTCCACCCCGCATCAGTGGCTGACGATTATACTGCTCAACTCCTTAAAGGTCAAGGAGCCAAATCATCGTCAAATCTTGCCAATCTCTATTTGAGTCAACTGCTTACATCGACTCAAGATGGTGCCGAAGGCGGGACTTGAACCCGCACGACCGTAAGGTCACTACCCCCTCAAGATAGCGTGTCTACCAATTCCACCACTTCGGCAACAGGGGGCAAGTTCTTGTCGGCACAAGATCGGCGCATCATCCGCCTTCCAGCTGTACCGACGCCTTGCTTCAAGCGCTCGCCTCGAACCGGGAGCATTCATCATGCACCGCACTTGGCGAGCTAACCCGATGACGACACTGCAATTATTCGCCGCCGTCCTCGAGCACTGGCGCAGTATTCTCCACGTTCTCTTCTTCCTCGTCAAGCGTCGCCGCAGATTTTTGCTGCTCGACCGCCTGTGCGTCGGGGATGCCTTCCTGCGGCGCATCGCCGGCCTGGGACACGAAATAGGCGAGTCCGAGCGACGTGGCGAAGAAAACCGCGGCCAGCACACCGGTCAGCTTTGCCAGGAAGTTGCCGCTGCCCTGCGACCCGAAGACCGTCTGCGAAGCACCGCCACCGAAGGCGGCCCCCGCCTCGGCGCCCTTGCCTTGCTGCAGCAACACCAACACCACCAGGGCAATGGCGATCGCTACGTGAACCAACAACACCCCAATATACATCGCGCTACCTTGCTGAATGACAGATGGCTAGAAAATCGTCGACCTTGAGCGAAGCACCGCCCACCAGGCCGCCGTCGATATCCGGCTGGGCCAGAAGTTCGGCCGCGTTGGCCGCGTTCATGCTGCCCCCGTAGATCAGTCGCATCGACTGGGCCAGGGCAGGATCGAAGCCGGCCTGGTACTCGCGGATCGCGGCCATGACCTCTTGTGCCTGCTCGGGCGTCGCGGTACGCCCGGTGCCGATGGCCCAGACGGGCTCGTAGGCGATCGTCACGCGGGCCCGTTGCGCGGGTTCCAGGGGCGCCAGCGCATGTCCGACCTGGCGCAGCACGACATCGCGCGTACGCCCGGCATCGCGCGCCTCGAGCGTCTCGCCGACACACAGGATCGGCCGCAGGTCTGCATTCAGGGCCGCCAACAGCCGGTCATAGACGTCGTCGTCGCTTTCGCGATAAAGCTCGCGGCGCTCGGAGTGCCCGACCAGGACGTACTCGACGTCGAATTCCTTGAGCATGCGCCCACTGACCTCACCCGTGCGCGCTCCTGCATGCAGGGGGTTGAGCGTCTGCGCCCCGAGCTTGACGGGCCCGCCGGCCAGAGCGCGGCGCGCCGCATCGAGATAGGGGAACGGTGGATGCACCACGACTTCCACCGACTCGGGAAGGTCGGCATCGGCAAAGGCCTGGCCGAACGCGTCGACCAGGGCGCTCGAACCGTTCATCTTCCAATTGCCCGCGATCAGCGGCGTGCGCATAGAAACAGTCCTCCGAATGGAGCGCCATGGTATAGGAGGCGTATTGACAACACAATATGCGGGCCTCAGCGCACCATATGCCCCTCGATGTTGTCGGCGATACGGCGCGCCAGCGCGTCCACGTCAAAGTGCGGACGCCCCTCGACCATGACCCGAATCAACGGCTCGGTGCCCGAGGGTCGCAGCAGCACCCGGCCTTCCTCGCCGAGTTCGGCCTCGACCGATGCCACGGTATGCTGGACCTGCTCGTTGCCAAGCAGTGCCTCCTTGTCCGTCTCGGGGGTCAGCCGTACATTGACCAGCGCCTGCGGCGCCTTCTCGAACCCTTTCAGCAAGGCCGCCAGCGATGCCCCTTCGCGCACCATGATGGCCAGGACCTGCAGGGCCGAGACGATACCGTCGCCCGTGGTCTGCACATGGCCACAGACGATGTGCCCCGAGGACTCGCCGCCCAGCTGCCAGCCATTGGCCGCCAGTCGCTCCATGACGTAGCGATCGCCGACCTTGGCGCGCTCGAAGGGAATGTCCAAGGCTTCCAGCGCCGCCGCCAGGCCGAAGTTGGACATCAGGGTGCCCACCACACCGCCGCCCAGCAGGTCCCGCGCGCGCCGGTCCCGTGCAATCAGATAAAGAATGTCGTCGCCGTCCACCTCGCGGCCTTCGGCATCGACCAGCACCACACGGTCGCCATCGCCATCCAGCGCGACCCCCAGATCGGCGCCACGCTCGATCACCGCCGCACGCAGCGCCGCCGGATGGGTGGAGCCCACGCCATGGTTGATGTTGAGACCATCGGGATCGGCGCCGATCAGGCTCACCTCGGCCCCCAGCTCGCGCAGGACGCTGGGTGCGATGTGATAGGTCGCCCCGTGGGCGCAGTCGAGGACCACTTTCAGCCCTTCCAGCGTCAGGCGGTCGGGTACCGTGGATTTGCAGAACTCGATATAGCGCCCCGCCGCATCTTGAATGCGTAGCGCCTTGCCCAGTGCATCCGGTGCCACCGTCGACAGGGGCAAGTCGAGCTCCGCCTCTATCTCTTCCTCGACGGCATCGGCCAGCTTCACCCCTTCGGCGGAGAAGAACTTGATGCCGTTGTCCTGGAAGGGGTTGTGCGAGGCCGAAATCACGATGCCCGCATCGGCGCGGAAGGTACGCGTCAAATACGCGATGCCCGGCGTGGGCATCGGCCCCAGCAGGGAAACATCCACGCCCGCCGCCGAGAGACCGGCTTCCAGGGCGGATTCGAACATGTAGCCCGAGATGCGCGTATCCTTGCCGATCAGCACCTTGGCGCGCGACTTGCGCCCCGTACGGCGTGACAGCACTCGCCCCATCGCCCAGCCCAGCTTGAGTACGAAATCGGCCGTGATGGGCGCCTCGCCCACCGTGCCGCGAATTCCATCGGTTCCAAAATAGCGTCGTGTCATGCGTCGGTGCCTTCCTGTAGCACAGCCCAAGTCATGTTGACCGCATCCACCGTCGGTCCAACGTCGTGGACGCGCACGATACGCGCCCCGCGCTCCACCGCCATGGTGGCCAGCGCCAGGCCGCCCGGCAAGCGCTCCTCCACGGGACGCGCCAGCACCTTGCCAATCATACTCTTGCGTGACATACCGACCAGCAGGGGAAGCCCAAAATCAGTCAATTGTTGCATGCGATTCAGCAGGCGCAGGTTATGTTCGACACGCTTTCCGAAGCCGAAGCCTGGGTCGAGCACCAGTCGATCGCGGCGCAATCCTGCCGCTTCGCATTCGGCGATGCGTGTCTCGAAAAACGCCGCCACCGCGTCCTCGATGGGCATGTCGTAATGCGGTGACAGCTGCATGTCGGTGGGCTCGCCCACCATGTGCATCAGGCATACCGGCAGGCCGCTCACTGCCGCTGCTTCCAGCGCTCCCGGCCAGCGCAGCCCGCGTACGTCGTTGATCATGCCCGCCCCCAGCGAGGCCGCCTCGCGCATCACCTGGGGCTGGCTGGTATCCAGAGACACGAGGGCGTCAAGCTCGCGGACCAGGCGCTCCACCACCGGCAGCACGCGGTCCAGCTCTTCCTGTGGCGACACCGGTGTCGCGCCGGGACGTGTCGACTCGCCGCCTATATCGATGACCGCCGCGCCCTCCGCCAGCATTCGCTCGGCATGCCGCAGGGCATCGTCGAGCGCATTATGGCGCCCGCCATCCGAAAACGAGTCCGGGGTGACGTTGAGTATCCCCATGACGCGGGGATAGGAAAGATCGAGCTGGTGGCGCCCGCACCGCAACGGGTGGGGCGCGACATTGGCGTCTTGCATTGTCATGACCATCGCGGCGTCAAACGTTTACTCTAGCATGCGGGATTACCGGTGTAAGCACGCCCCAACGACGACGGGCGCCGCAATGCGGCGCCCGTCGCGCAGGGAAGGGGCCAGGCGCGATCAGTGCCCCGCCGGCCCACCCAGGGGATCCGAAGGACGACGACTGGTGTCGCCTTCTTCGTCGCCCTGTCCTTCGGCTTCATCGTCGGCAGAGGGGTTTGCGGTCGACCCCGAGCCGGTCGTCGGCCCCTTGTCGTCCCAGTCCTCCGGCGGACGCGGCTTGCGACCTTCCATGATGTCGCGGATCTGGTTGGCATCGATGGTTTCGTACTGCATCAACGATTCGGCCATCAGGTCCAGCTTGTCGCGATTGTCTTCCAGGATCTGGCGCGCCTTGTTATAGCATTCGTCGATGATCCTGCGCACTTCCTTGTCGAGGCGCGTCGTGGTCTCGCCCGACTTCAGCTTGCCGCCGCCCTGGCCGCCGCCGCCCAGGAATTGATGCGACTCGTCCTCGTCGTACATCAGCGGGCCCATCTCTTCCGAGAGCCCCCACTTGGCGACCATGTTGTGGGCCAGCTCGGTGGCGCGCTTGATGTCGTTGGATGCCCCGGTGGTGACGCCATTCGGCCCCAGGGTCATTTCCTCCGCGAGGCGGCCGCCGAACAACGAGCAGATCTGACTGATGATCTGCTGCCGAGAGAGACTGTAACGATCCTCCTCGGGCAGGAACATGGTGACACCCAGGGCACGCCCGCGCGGGATGATCGTCACCTTGTAGACGGGGTCGTGCTCGGGCATCAGCAGCCCGATGATGGCATGGCCCGACTCGTGGTACGCGGTGTTGCTCTTCTCCTTCTCGGACATGACCATCGAGCGCTTCTCGGAGCCCATCAGGATCTTGTCCTTGGCCATCTCGAGCTCGTCCATGCCCACCAGGCGCTTGTTGCGACGCGCGGCGAACAAGGCGGCCTCGTTGACCAGGTTGGCCAGATCGGCGCCCGAGAAGCCAGGCGTGCCGCGAGCGATGAAGCTCGGCTGCACATCGTCGGCCAGCGGTACCTTGCGCAGGTGCACGCCAAGAATGTGCTCACGTCCGCGAATGTCGGGCAGCCCCACGGTCACCTGACGGTCGAAGCGACCGGGACGCAGCAGTGCCGGGTCGAGCACGTCGGGGCGGTTGGTGGCCGCGATCACGATGATGCCGTCGTTGGCTTCGAAGCCGTCCATCTCCACCAGCAACTGGTTGAGCGTCTGCTCGCGCTCGTCGTGACCACCCCCCATGCCGGAACCACGATGACGGCCCACGGCATCGATCTCATCGATGAAGATGATGCACGGGGCCTGCTTCTTGGCCTGTTCGAACATGTCGCGAACACGCGAGGCCCCCACGCCGACGAACATTTCCACGAAGTCCGAGCCGGAAATGGTGAAGAACGGGACCTTGGCCTCACCGGAGATGGCCTTGGCCAGCAGGGTCTTGCCCGTCCCCGGAGGCCCCACCATCAACACGCCGCGCGGTATCTGCCCGCCCAGCCGCTGAAACTTGCTGGGGTCCTTGAGGAAGTCGACGAGTTCCTCGACTTCTTCCTTGGCCTCGTCGCAGCCGGCAACATCGGCGAAGGTCGTCTTGATCTGATCCTGCGTCAGCAGTTTGGCCTTGGACTTGCCGAAGCTCATCGGGCCGCCCTTGCCGCCGCCGCCACCTTGCATCTGACGCATGAAGAAGATGAAGATCGCGAGGATGATCAGGATCGGGAAGCTGGCCACGAGCAGGCGCGTCCACAGACTTTGCTCCTCGGGCTTCTTGCCGATCACGCTGACGTCATGCGCCAGCAGGTCGTCCATCAGCTTGGGGTCTTCGGCCGCCGGACGGATCGTCTGGAACTGCGTACCGTCTTCACGCTCACCGTTGATGGTGTAGCCTTCGATGGTCACGCTTTCTATCTGGTCGTTCTGCACCTGCTGGACGAACTGCGAGTAGCTCATCGCCTGAGGTGAGCTGTCGACGCTGAAGTTGTTGAACACCGTCAGCAATACCGCCGCGATGACCAACCAGAGAATCAGGTTCTTCGCCATGTCGTTCAAGGGAATACCCTCATTGCATGCAACTGTCTGCCAAGCAGGACCATAGGTTGGACACTACACCACATGAGGCGTGCCGACTACCAAGTCATTACGACTATCGAGCCGATAACCGCGTGGTGAGTGCGCCTTGGGCGCATGCTCAGCCGTGGAATCCTTCCGCAAGCAAGTAGACTTCACGCGAACGGGCACGCGATGCCTCCGGCTTGCGAGTCACTACCTTGCGGAAGCTGCCGCGCAGCTCCTTCAAATACGCATCGAACCCTTCTCCCTGGAAGACCTTGGCCAGAAAGCGCCCGCCAGGCGACAGAGTCTGACGCGCCAGATCCAGCGCCAGCTCGACGAGGTACATCGCCTGGGGCTGATCGATGGCCGCCATACCACTCATATTGGGGGCCATATCGGACATGACAAGGTCGACGCGACGGCCTTCCAGAGCGGCGAGGATCTGTTCCAGCACCTCCATCTCGGTGAAGTCGCCCTGGACGAACGTCACGCCGGCCAGCGCATCCATTTCCAGGATGTCGGAGGCGATGACGCAGCCCTTGTCGCCGACCTTGTCGGCTGCGATCTGACTCCAGCCACCCGGTGCCGCGCCCAGATCGATCACGGTCATGCCCGGCTTGAGCAATGCGTCCTTGGCATCGAGTTCCAGCAGCTTGTAACTGGCCCGCGAGCGATAGCCGTCCTGCCACGAGCGCTGCACGTAACGGTCGTCGAAATGCTCCTTGAGCCAGGAGGCCGAACTCTTGCTGGTGTGCGAGGAACGTGCCACGAATCACCTAAGTCGATAACGGTTGAGAATCTTCCGGAAGGCAGGGAGGGCTAGCTGGGCGGGCGGCACGGCCTTTCCAAGGCGCCGCTTTCCCCGTAACATGGCGCGTTCTATCTTTTCTCGGCGCCACCTCACGTACTGTCCGCGAGGCCAGGACGACATCCAGCGTTGCGCCGGCATGCGGCCTCGTCGCATTCAGATAACGCCCTCGGCCATCTGCGCCGAGTGTCCGCCAACCCGGAATAGTCACGATACCATGAGCTTGTCACAGGCACAAAAGAAAGCATTTCGCAGCATCGGCCACCATTTGAACCCCGTGGTGACGGTCTCGGAGAACGGGCTGACCGAGGGCGTCATGGCCGAGCTCGCTCGCGCCCTGGAAGACCATGAACTGGTCAAGGTCAAACTCGCCATCGGCGACCGCGAAGCGCGCAACGCCGTGACCGCCGAGCTCGCCGAGGCCAGCCGCAGCGAGCTCGTCCAGACCATCGGCAAGGTCGTGCTGCTCTACCGCCACAACCCCAGGGTCAACCCCAAGCTTTCCAACATCCAGCGCTTCGAGAACCACCACGGGCGGCGCTGAGACGCTTAGCGCAAGCCTGGGCGTTCGCCCGACGCACAAAAAAGTCCGCGACATCGTCGCGGACTTTTTCTTGGCTCGCAGCACATGGCACCTGCTCAGAGGTGCTCGACGCCGGCGATTTCGTATTCGACATCGCCTCCCGGCGTACGCACCAGGACGGTATCGCCCTCTTCCTTGCCGATCAGGGCGCGCGCGATCGGCGAGGTCACGGAAATCCTGCCCGCCTTGATGTCGGCCTCGTCCTCGCCGACGATCCGGTAGCGAACCTCCTCGTCGTTGTGGAGATTGATCAAATCCACCGTCACGCCGAAGATCACCTTGCCGGTCTTGGGCAGCTTGGTCACGTCGATCACCTGCGACGCGGACAGCTTGCTCTCGATCTCCTGGATACGTCCCTCGATGAACCCCTGCTGCTCGCGCGCCGCGTGATACTCGGCATTTTCCTTGAGATCGCCGTGCTCACGCGCTTCGGCAATCGCATTGATTACCCGAGGACGCTCCTCGCCTTTGAGCTGCTCGAGCTCTTCACGCAGTTTCTGCTCACCTGCGACGGTCATCGGGACCTTGTTCATGTGCTTGCTCCTGCATGCAATTCCTGCAGCCGCCGTACGGTAATCTCGTTTCCATACTCAAGCGCCATACACACGGCTCGCGCCCCCGCCAACGTCGTGGCATAGGGGACCTTGCGGGCAAGTGCGGTACGGCGGATCACGGAAGAATCACTGATCGCCTGGCGGCCTTCGGTCGTATTGACGATATAGGCCACTTCGTCGTTCTTGAGCATGTCGACGATATGCGGGCGGCCTTCATAGACCTTGTTGACGACCTTGACCGGGAGGCCAACCGCTTCGAGGGCGATGGCGGTACCACGGGTCGCGATCAGGCTGAACCCCAATGCTAGCAGAGATTGCGCCACCTCGATAATCTCGCGCTTGTCCGGGTCGCGCACCGAGAGAAACGCCTTGCGTTCGCCATCCAGCCTCGGAATCGCCTCGCCGGCGCTGAGCTGCGCCTTGTAGAAGGCCTCGGCGAAGGTCACGCCGCTGCCCATCACCTCGCCGGTGGATTTCATCTCCGGCGACAGGATGGGATCGACGCCCGGGAACTTGTTGAACGGGAAGACGGCTTCCTTGACGCTGTAGTAGCCGGGAATACGCTCCAGCGTGAAATCCTGCTCGCCGAGCGTCTTGCCCGCCATGCAGCGCGCCGCGACCTGGGCCAGCGACGTGCCGATGCACTTGGACACGAACGGCACGGTCCGCGAAGCGCGCGGATTGACCTCGATGACGTAGATCTCGTCGTCCTGCCAGGCCAGCTGCACGTTCATCAGCCCCACGACGTTGAGTTCCAGCGCCATGCGCTTGACCTGGTCGCGCATCTCGTCCTGCACGTGGGCCGGCAGCGAGTAGGGCGGCAGCGAGCATGCCGAGTCGCCGGAGTGCACGCCGGCCTGCTCGATGTGCTGCATGATCCCGCCGATCACCACCTGCTCGCCGTCGCTGACCGCGTCGATATCGACCTCGATGGCCGCATTGAGGAAATGATCCAGCAATACCGGCGAATCGTTGGACACCTTGACCGCATGGGTCATGTAGCCTTCCAGCTCGGCGGCGTCGTAGACGATCTCCATGGCCCGCCCGCCGAGCACGTAACTCGGACGCACGACCAGGGGATAGCCGATCTTCTCGGCCTTGGCGAAGGCATCCTCGAAGCTGCGCGCGGTGGCATTGGGCGGCTGCTTGAGCCCCAGCTTGTCGATCATCTGCTGGAAGCGCTCGCGGTCCTCGGCCCGGTCGATGGCATCCGGCGTGGTGCCGATGATCGGCACGCCCGCCGCCTCCAGCTCGCGCGCCAGCTTGAGCGGCGTCTGGCCGCCGAACTGCACGATCACCCCGGCCGGCTTCTCCTTGTCGGCAATCTCGAGCACGTCCTCGAGGGTCACCGGCTCGAAGTAGAGGCGGTCACTGGTGTCGTAATCGGTGGACACGGTTTCCGGATTGCAGTTGACCATGATGGTTTCAAAGCCGTCTTCCCGCATGGCCAGCGCCGCGTGCACGCAGCAGTAGTCGAACTCAATGCCCTGGCCGATGCGGTTGGGCCCGCCGCCCAGCACCATGATCTTCTGGCGGTCGCTGACCTCGGCTTCGCACTCCTCCTCGTAGGTGGAGTACATGTAGGCCGTGTTGGAGGCGAACTCCGCCGCGCAGGTATCGACCCGCTTGTAGACGGGACGAATGCCGTGCTTCTGACGCGTCTTGCGGAACTCCTTCTCGGACACGCCCAGCAGCGTGGCCAGGCGCGCATCGGAAAAGCCCTTGCGCTTGAGCCGGAACAGCGTCGCCGCCGACAGCTCGCTCAGCGAGCAGCTGGCCAGCTGCTGCTCGAGACGCACCAGCTCCTCGAGCTGCACCAGGAACCAGCGATCGATATTGGTCAGCGCGAAGACCTCTTCCACGCTCATTCCCGCGCGCATGGCATCGGCGACGAAGAAGATGCGATCGGCCCCGGCCGCCTGCAGCTCGCCCTTGATCAAGGCCATGCCGGCCTCGTTGAACTCGGTCACCTTGGGGTCGAGACCGTCGGCGCCGATTTCCAGGCCGCGCAGGGCCTTCTGCAGCGACTCCTGGAAGGTCCGGCCGATCGCCATCACCTCGCCCACCGACTTCATCTGTGTGGTCAGGCGGTCGTTGGCCTGCGGGAACTTCTCGAAGGTGAAACGCGGAATCTTGGTGACCACGTAATCGATGGAGGGCTCGAAGGACGCCGGCGTCTTGCCGCCGGTGATGTCGTTCTGCAGCTCGTTCAGGGTATAGCCGACCGCCAGCTTGGCAGCGATCTTGGCGATCGGGAAGCCGGTCGCCTTGGAGGCCAGCGCCGAGGAGCGGCTGACGCGCGGATTCATCTCGATGACCACCACGCGGCCGGTCTGCGGGTCGACGCCGAACTGCACGTTGGAGCCGCCGGTCTCCACGCCGATCTCGCGCAACACCGCCAGCGAGGCGTCACGCATGATCTGGTATTCCTTGTCGGTCAGCGTCTGCGCCGGCGCGACGGTGATGGAGTCGCCGGTGTGGACGCCCATGGGGTCGAAGTTCTCGATGGCGCAGACGATGATGCAGTTGTCGTTCTTGTCACGAACGACCTCCATCTCGTATTCCTTCCACCCCAGCAGCGACTCGTCGATGAGCAGCTCGTGGTTGTTGGAGAGCTCGAAGCCGCGCGTGCAGATCTCCTCGAACTCTTCCTTGTTGTAAGCCACCCCGCCGCCGGAGCCGCCCATGGTGTAGGACGGACGAATGATCACCGGAAAGCCCAGTTCGCCCTGGATTTCCCATGCTTCGCTCATGCGATGGGCGACCTTGGCCTTGGGGCACTCCAGGCCGATGTTCTTCATCGCCTTGTCGAACAGGTCGCGATCCTCGGCCTTGTTGATGGCGTCGGCATTGGCCCCGATCATCTCCACGCCGTACGTCTCGAGCACGCCGTGCTTGTCGAGATCCAGCGCGCAGTTGAGCGCGGTCTGCCCGCCCATCGTCGGCAGGATGGCATCGGGACGCTCCTTCTCGATGATCTTGGCCACCGCCTGCCAGGTGATCGGCTCGATATAGGTCGCGTCCGCCATCACCGGGTCGGTCATGATGGTCGCCGGGTTGGAGTTGACCAGGATGACGCGATAGCCTTCCTCGCGCAGCGCCTTGCAGGCCTGGGCGCCGGAATAATCGAATTCGCACGCCTGCCCGATGACGATGGGCCCGGCGCCGATGATCAGGATGCTCTGGATGTCGGTACGTTTCGGCATGACGATTCCCGCTAGACTAGGTGACAAACGACGGTGCGACGGTGCGCCGCCTCTCGCGGAGGCGGCGGTGGCTCAACGACGGGCTTGCATCAGCGCGATGAAGCGGTCGAACAGCGGCGCGACATCACGCGGACCAGGGCTGGCCTCGGGATGCCCCTGAAAGCTGAACGCCGGGCAGTCGGTGCGCTCGATGCCTTGCAAGGTGCCATCGAACAGCGAGCGGTGCGTGGCCCGCACGTTGGCCGGCAGGCTCGCCTCGTCGACTGCGAAGCCATGGTTCTGACTGGTGATCATCACGCGACCGCTGTCGAGGTCCTCGACCGGGTGATTGGCGCCGTGATGGCCATTGTTCATCTTCACCGTGCGTGCACCGGAGGCCAGTCCCAGCAGTTGATGGCCCAGGCAAATGCCGAATAGCGGCACATCGGCGGCGATGACCTCGCGGATCGCCTCGATGGCGTAATCGCAGGGTTCGGGATCGCCCGGCCCATTGGCCAGGAAGACGCCATCCGGCTGCATCGCCAGTACCTCGGCGGCCGGGGTGCGTGCCGGCACCACCGTCAAGCGGCAGCCGCGCGAGGCCAGCATGCGCAGGATGTTGAACTTCGCGCCGTAATCGTACGCCACCACGTGGTAAGGACGCTCGCCCTGCGAGGCATCGGCGTAACCGCTGCCCAGCGACCACTCGCCCTCGCTCCATTCATAGGTTTCGCGGCAGCTCACCTCCTGGGCGAGATCCATGCCCTTGAGGCCCGGGAAGGCGCGTGCCGCCGCCAGCGCGCGCTCCACGGCGTCGTCGCCTTCGGCATCGGCCCCCGCCAGAATCGCTCCGTTCTGCGCCCCCTTGTCGCGCAGCACCCGGGTCAGTCGCCGCGTATCGATATCGGCGATGCCCAGCACGCCGTTGCGCTTGAGGTACGCATCCAGGCTTTCTTCGCTGCGGAAGTTGCTGGCGACGAGCGGCAAGTCGCGAATCACCAGGCCGGCCGCGGCGATGGCGGCGGACTCGATGTCCTCGGCATTGATGCCGGTATTGCCGATATGCGGATACGTGAGGGTGACGATCTGTCGCGTGTAGGAGGGGTCGGTGAGAATTTCTTGATAGCCAGTCATGGCCGTATTGAAGACCACCTCACCACTGGTCTGCCCATCGGCTCCGATGGCACTGCCATGAAATACGCTGCCGTCTTCCAAGGCCAATATCGCGGGTCTGATCAACGCAACGTCCTCCCCTTGTCATGCGCGAGTCTGGGCCGGGGCCGGCCGCAACCGACCCCTCGAATTCAAGGAGCACTGAGAGTCTCGACATGCGGCCCTTGCGGATGCCCTCGCATCTCGCAAGCGACACGCGGGTCGTAAAAAAGCGGGACGAAACCTGAAAGAAGTCCGGTTTCATCCCGCTTGTTGTCGTTCGCTCGGAATCCCTGTGGCCGTCCATGCATTCACTAGGCCAAATTGACTCGATGATACGCGAATTGCGCGCGATAGGCTACCCCTTGAGGCCAAGCACATCCTGCATGTCGTAACGCCCGTTGCCACGCGACGCCACCCAGCGTGCGGCACGCACCGCGCCCTTGGCAAACGTCATGCGGCTGGATGCCTTGTGGGTGATCTCGATCCGCTCGCCTTCGGTGGCGAACATCACGGTATGCTCCCCGACGATATCGCCCGCGCGCACGGTGGCAAACCCGATCTCCTTGTCGCCGCGCGGACCGCACTGCCCGACACGCTCGAAGACACCGTCCTCCTTGAGGTCGCGGTTCAAGGCCTTGGCCACCACTTCGCCCATCTTGAGAGCGGTGCCGGAAGGGGCATCGACCTTGTGACGATGATGCGCCTCGCTCACCTCGATGTCGTAGCCCTCGTCACCCAGCGCTCGGGCGGCGGTTTCCAGCAACTTGAGGGTGAGATTGACGCCGACGCTCATGTTGGGCGCAAACACCATGGGCACCCGCTCGCGGTAACCGTCGAGCTCGGCCAGTTCGTCGTCGGACAAGCCGGTGGTCCCGATCACGATCGCCTTGCCATGCTCGGCGCAAAACGCCAGATTGGCCAGCGTGACCCGAGGTGCGGTGAAGTCGATCAGGACGTCGAAGGCATCGGCGATGGCGGCCGGATCATCCGTGGCGTTCACGCCCAGGCGTCCCACACCGGCGAGCTCGCCCAGGTCGGCACCGACCAGCGAGCTGCCGGGCTCTACGATGCCACCGCCCAGGCTGGCCTCGGGATCCTGCTGTACGGCATTGACCAGGGTACGGCCCATGCGTCCGGCGACGCCGACAATGGCGATACGCGTCATGTGGACTCCTTGCGGTTACGTGTCGATGAATGCCGGAGAGTATACCAAATCGCCTCTCGCTCTCGTCACATCACCGATGCCCCGCACCGCGCTGTGCCGCTCAGGCGTCGTCGCGCCGCCAGGCCACGTCCACGTCCTCGCGGCTGGCCATGCGCACCAGATGCACGGCCACCACGTGCTCGAGGTGCTCCCGGGCCTCGGCATCGACCGCCTCCAGGGACAGGTGCAGCGCATCGGGCTCGGCACGCAGCCGGCATACACCGGTGTCGAACTCGACACGCCCCTGGTGCTCGTCATGAGCGACATTCAACTTGTGTTGCCAGTGCTTGCACAGACGATTGATATACCGCGAACCGGATGCCGTCGGCACGACGGCGTGGGAAACAGGCATGAACACCTCCTAGCGGGATAGCCGCCCAATGGACATGCCATTATGGCATGCGCCCCCGCCGCCCACCGGCAACGCCCCGTTCGTCAGCACGGGACTCCAAGCCCTCAAAGGATCGGTCACGGCTCGACGCGCCCCGGCGCTGCAGACATACTGACAGCCAAATGCGAACAACAATGAGTCGCAAAAAGAGGTGCTATCGATTAGTATCTCTCATCGTCTCCAAATCAGATAACCAGCCCGACACCGCCCATGCTCACCTCACTATTCAAAGCCGCCGCCGGCGCAGTCCTCACCCTCGCTGCCACGACCGCGCTGGCCGAAGAGATCACCGTCACTGACGTCGCCGGCCGCCAGGTCACCGTCGACGCTCCCGTGGATCGCCTGATTCTCGGTGAGGGGCGCCAGATCTATCTGCTCGGCGCGCTGCAGCCGGAGACCCCCTTCGAGCACGTGGTGGGATGGCGTGAAGACTTCTCGCAGGCCGATCCGGACAACTACGCCGCCTATGCCGCCAAGTTTCCCGAGATGACGCAGATTCCCACCTTCGGCGGCTTCAAGGACGGCACCTTCGATGTGGAGCAGGCTGCTGCGCTACAGCCCGACGTCGTGCTGATGAACCTGGAGGCGAAGGCCGCCACCGAGGACGCCGCCTACGACGACAAGCTGGCCGAACTGGGCATCCCGATCGTCTACGTGGACTTCCGCGAGGCGCCGCTCGAACACACGACGCCTTCCATGCGATTGATCGGCCGGCTACTCGGCGAGGAAGAAAGGGCCGAGGCCTTCATCGACTATTCACAGGCCCAGATGGCGCGCGTCACCGAGACCATCGAAGCTGCCGACCCCCAGCGTCCCCGGGTCTTCATCGACCGTGCCGGCGGCTATTCCGACGACTGCTGCATGAGCTTCGGCCCGGGCAACTTCGGTAAATACGTCGAGCTCGCCGGGGGGAGCAACATCGCCGACGGCATCATTCCCAACACCTTCGGCCGGCTGAACCCGGAGCAGATCATCGCCGCCGACCCGCAGCAGGTGGTCGTGACCGGCGGCCACTGGGACGCCTACGTGCCCGGCGGCGACTGGGTGGGCGTGGGCCCCGGCGCCGACCTGGCGGCCGCGCGGACCAAGCTCGAAGGGCTCACCGAGCGCACCGCCATGGCCGGCATCGACGCCGTGCAGACCGACAATTTTCACGCCATCTGGCACCAGTTCTACAACAGCCCCTACTACTTCGTCGCCGTGCAGCGGCTGGCCAAGTGGTTCCACCCCGAGCTGTTCGCCGACCTCGACCCCGAGGCGACGCTGCGGGAGTTGCACGAACGCTTCCTGCCGGTGGACTACGTGCCGGGCTACTGGGTCTCGCTGAAGGGTGACTGACATGCACACCGGCGCCGATATCCTGCCGTCCGAACAGTCTGCCCCCGAGGAAGGCCGCACCTTCTATCGCGCCCTGGTGCTGCGCCGCCAGCTGATCCTCGCCGCCCTGGCGCTGGCCCTGTTCCTCAGCCTGTGCGTCGATCTGGCCCTGGGTCCGGCCCGTTTCAGCCTGGGCGAAGTGCTCGCCGCGCTCTTCTCCCCGGACGACGTGAGCCTGCAGGCCCGCGTCATCCTTTGGGAAATTCGCATGCCGGTGGCACTGATGGCGCTGGTGGTCGGTGCCAGCCTGTCGGTGGCCGGCGCCCAGATGCAGACCATCCTCAGCAACCCCCTGGCCAGCCCCTTCACCCTGGGGATCTCCGCCGGCGCCAGTTTCGGCGCTGCCCTGGCGCTGGCCTTCGGCGTGGTCATCGTACCTGCCGCGGTCGACTACGTGATCCCGATCAACGCCTTCGTCATGGCCATGCTGACCGCCTTCGCGATCCATGCGCTGAGCATGCGGCGCGGGGTGACCATCGAGACCATCGTGCTGCTGGGTATCGCCATGGTCTTCATCTTCAACTCGCTGATGGCGCTGATCCAGTTCTTCGCCAGCCAGCAGGCCGTCTCCGCAGTGGTGTTCTGGACCATGGGCAGCCTGACCAAGGCCACCTGGCCCAAGCTGTGGATCGCGCTGGGCGTGCTGGCCACGGTCATGCCGCTACTGGCTCGCCACGGCTGGGCGCTGACCGCCATGCGCCTCGGCGATGCCAAGGCCGAGAGCCTGGGCGTCAAGCCCCGCGCGCTGCGCCTGGAAGTGCTGGTACTCGTCTCGCTGCTGGCCGCCATCGCCGTGGCCTTCGTCGGCACCATCGGCTTCATCGGCCTGGTCGGGCCGCATATCGCCCGCCTGCTGCTGGGCGAGGATCAGCGCTTCTTCCTGCCCGGCTCGGCACTGTGCGGCGCGTTGATCCTGTCCATCGGCTCGGTGCTGTCGAAGGTGCTGATCCCGGGCACCGTCATCCCCATCGGCATCATCACCTCGCTGGTCGGCATTCCTTTCTTCCTGTTCCTCGTCCTCAGCAACAAGAAGGCCTCATGGTAACGCTCACGCTCGACGGACTCTCGGCCAGTTACGGCCGCCGCCGCATCCTCTCGGAGATCACCACGCCGCCTCTCGAGGGCGGCCAGGTGGTGGCCGTGCTCGGCCCCAATGCCGCGGGCAAGTCGACCCTCTTCCGGCGCATCTTCGGGCTGCTCGACGGCGGCGGCACGGTATGTCTCGAGGGCGCCACCAGCGAGCGTCCCGTGGCCTACATGCCCCAGGAAACCGGCGTCAACGCAGTATTGACGGTCTACGAGTCGGTGTTGCTGGCACGCATGCAGGGCCGGCGCCTGAACGTGAAGCCCGAGGATCTGGCCGAGGTGGATCGCGCCCTGGACGAGCTGGGCATTGTCGCGCTCGGCGAGCGCGACATCGGCGACCTGAGCGGCGGCCAGCGGCAGATGGTGGGCGCGGCCCAGGCACTGGTGCAGAACCCTGAGGTGCTGCTGCTCGACGAGCCGACCTCGGCGCTGGACCTGCATCGGCAGATCCAGCTGCTGTCGATCCTGCGCCGACTGGCCAAGGAAAGGGGCATGCTGGTGATTGCCGCACTGCATGACCTGGGCCACGCGCTGCGCTTCACCGACCAGGCACTGGTACTGCAGAACGGGACGCTGGTGAACTGCGGTCCGACCGAGGAAGTGGTCACCCCCGAGCTGCTGTATCGCGTCTATCATGTCACCGCACGCATCGAGCGCTGCTCGAAGGGACGGCCGCAGCTCATTGTCGAAGAGGCCGTCTGAGACGCCGCCCTTCCAGCGCCGCAAGGGCCGCCCCGCCCAGCACCAGCGGCAGGGCCACCAGGAAGCCGCCGGAGAGCGGCAGCCCGAAGATCAGCAGATCGGCCAGCACCGGCCAGATCAGCGCCACGTACTCGAAGGGCGCCAGGCGCGAGACCTCGGCGTAGCGTAGCGCCAGGGTCATGCAGATATGCGCGGCGCCGCCGAACAACCCCGCCAGCACCAGCAGGGCCAGCGTCGGCCCCGAGACCGCCACCCAGCCAAGCGGCAACGTGGCGAGCCCCGCCAGCGCCGTGACCAGCACGAAGTAGAAGGCAATCGAAGCGGCCGTCTCGGTACGCGAGATACGCCGCACCGTCACCAGTGCGCCCGCCGTCAGCAGCGCGGCCAGCACGCCCAGGCCGTAACCCAGCACCTGTCCCCGGGACTCGCCCAGGTCGGGCACCACCAGCGCCGCCACACCCGCCAGCACCAGCGCGAAGGCTGCCGCCCGGTGGAGAGTGAAGCGCTCGCCAAGCAGCAGCACACCGCCCACCGCCATGGCCACCGGCGACAGCTGCGCCAGCAGTGTCGCCTCGGCCACCGGCAGCCGCGCCACCGCCGCGAAGGAGGCGAACATCGCCGCCGCCCCCAGGCCCGAGCGCACCAGGTGCCCCAACGGCTTGCGCGTCACCAGCGCGCGGGGAAATTCACGCCGCCAGGTCATGAAGATCACGATCGGCAGCAGCGCGAAGGCCGAACGGAAGAACACGGTCTGGCCCAGCGGCACCTGCGTGCTCACCGCCTTGACGCACACCATCATCCCGGTGAAGAGAAGGCCCGACAGCAGCCGAAGCACGATGCCGGCCAGCGGCCGATCCGCGACGTTATTCATGAGCGTCCTTGAGCGTCTTTCAAGCGAGCGGGCGCGACGATGCACGGCCCTGAGGATACGGCCATGATATCACTGCGGATGGGAACAATTCTCGTATCCGATCGAAATTCTGCGGGAAGCGACACGACAAGGCCCCGCCTCCTTGCGGAGCGCGGGGCCTCGAACGTGCCATCGAGGACACTGCCTTACGGCTTCATGTCCTCGAAGAACTTCTTCACGCCATCGAAGAAGCTGGTCTTCTTCGGCGAGTGATGGCTGTTGCTGCCGTCCAGGCTGTCCTGGAACTTGCGCAGCAAGTCCTTCTGTTCGTCGCTCAAGTTGACCGGCGTCTCCAGCACGACCTTGCACAGCAGATCGCCCGGCGGGCCGCCGCGAACCGGTTTGACGCCCTTGCCCTTGAGCCGGAACATCTTGCCGGTTTGCGTTTCCGGCGGAATCTTCAACTTGACCCGGCCATCCAGGGTCGGCACTTCCAGCTCGCCCCCCAGGGTCGCGTCGATGAAGTTGATCGGCACCTCGCACTGCAGGTGACGCCCATCGCGCTCGAAGATCGGGTGCGGCTTGATGGCCGCCTGGACGTAGAGGTCCCCGGGCGGGCCGCCATTGAGCCCGGCCTCGCCTTCGTTGTTGAGACGAATCCGGTCGCCGGTATCCACGCCGGCAGGAATCTTCACCGACAAGGTACGCGTCTCGCGGACACGCCCTTCGCCATGGCACTTGCGGCACGGCACCTTGATGGTCTGGCCGGCGCCATGACAGGTCGGGCAGGTCTGCTGCACGGCGAAGAAGCCCTGCTGCATGCGTACCTGGCCCTGGCCGTGACAGGTCGGGCAGGTCTCCTTGGTGGAGCCCGGCTCGGCACCGTCGCCGTCGCAGTGTTCGCATTCGATGTGGCGCGGCACGCGGATATCGACCGTGGTGCCGGCAACGGCATCCTCGAGGTCGAGCTCCAGGTTGTAGCGCAGATCGCTGCCACGCTGCGGGGCGTTGGGATTGCGCCGGCCACCGCCACCGAAGATATCGCCGAACACATCGCCGAAGATATCGCTGAAACCGCCTGCGCCGCCGCCGAAACCGCCGCCGCCAAAGCCGCCACCGGCCTGGCCGTCGACACCGGCGTGACCGAACTGGTCGTAGGCACTACGCTTTTCTTCGTCGGTGAGGACTTCGTAAGCCTCGGAGACCTCGCGGAATTTTTCGGCCGCGGTGTCGTCATCCGGGTTGCGGTCCGGATGGTACTTCTGGGCGAGTCGACGGTAGGCCTTCTTGATCTCTTTCTGATCGGCCCCCCGTTCGATGCCCAATACTTCGTAGTAGTCACGCTTGGACATGGATGGTCCGCCTCCGTGTCGGCGCTGCGCAAACAGCAACGCGGGAGATCATCCCCCGCGCTGCCGCGATGCGAGCATCAGACGTCGTGGTTACTGCTTTTTCTGGTCGTCGTTGACTTCCTCGTACTCGGCGTCAACCACGTCGTCTTCTTTCTTCTGGGCACCATCGCCGGCCGGCTGCTCGCCGCCTTCGGCGCCGGCATCACCCTGCTCGGCATACATCTTCTGCGCCAGGTTGCCGGAGGCTTCGGTCAGCGCGTCGAGCTTGGCCTGGATATGCTCTTGGTCGTCGCCCTTGGTGGCTTCCTCGAGCTCGCTGATCGCGGTCTCGATCTGCTCTTTCTCGCTGGCGTCGACCTTGTCGCCGGCTTCCTCGAGGGTCTTGCGTGCGGCGTGAACCATGCCGTCGGCCTGGTTGCGCAGCTGCACGAGCTCCTCGAACTTCTTGTCCTCGGCTTCGTGCGCCTCGGCATCCTTGACCATCTGATCGATCTCTTCGTCGGAGAGACCGCCGGAGGCCTTGATGACGATGGACTGTTCCTTGCCGGTGGCCTTGTCCTTGGCGGAGACGTTGAGGATGCCGTTGGCGTCGAGGTCGAACGCCACCTCGATCTGCGGCACGCCACGCGGCGCCGGCGGAATGTCGGCCAGATCGAAGCGACCCAGCGACTTGTTGCCGCTCGACTGCTTGCGCTCACCCTGCAGCACGTGAATGGTCACGGCCGTCTGGTTGTCGTCCGCCGTGGAGAAGACCTGCGTCTTCTTGGTCGGGATCGTGGTGTTCTTCTCGATCAGCGGCGTCATCACGCCACCCAGGGTTTCGATACCCAGGGTCAGCGGCGTGACGTCGAGCAGCAGCACGTCCTTGACGTCGCCGCCCAGCACGCCACCCTGGATCGCGGCACCCACGGCCACGGCTTCATCCGGGTTGACGTCCTTGCGCGCATCCTTGCCGAAGAAGTCGGCGACTTTCTTCTGCACCAGCGGCATGCGCGTCTGGCCGCCCACCAGAATCACTTCGTCAATCTCGGAAGCGGACAGGCCGGCGTCGCTCAGCGCGGTCTTGCAGGGCGCCAGCGAGTTCTGGACCAGCTCTTCGACCAGCGATTCGAGCTTGGCGCGCGTCACCTTGACGTTGAGGTGCTTGGGACCGGTATTGTCCGCCGTGATGTACGGCAGGTTGACTTCGGTCTGCTGTGCGGCGGAAAGCTCGATCTTGGCTTTCTCGGCCGCCTCTTTCAGGCGCTGCATGGCCAGCGAGTCGCCGGACAGGTCGATGCCCGAATCGCTCTTGAACTGCTGGACGAGGTAATCGATCAG
Source organism: Chromohalobacter sp. (assembly GCF_039830575.1). NCBI lineage: Bacteria > Pseudomonadati > Pseudomonadota > Gammaproteobacteria > Oceanospirillales > Halomonadaceae > Chromohalobacter > Chromohalobacter sp. The sequence continues at coordinate 49,821 of NZ_JBDOOX010000017.1, forward strand.
CTTGAGGTCGAAGTCCTCGCCACCCAGGAAGGTGTCACCGTTGGTGGCCAGTACCTCGAACTGCGTCTCGCCGTCGACATCGGCCACTTCGATGATCGAGATATCGAAGGTACCGCCGCCCAGGTCATAGACCGCGATGGTCTTGTCGCCACGCGCCTTGTCCATGCCGTAGGCCAGCGCCGCGGCCGTCGGCTCGTTGATGATGCGCTTGACCTCGAGCCCCGCGATGCGGCCGGCATCCTTGGTGGCCTGACGCTGGCTGTCGTTGAAGTACGCCGGCACGGTGATCACCGCCTCGGTGACTTCCTCGCCGAGATAGTCTTCGGCGGTCTTCTTCATCTTCTTCAGCACTTCGGCGCTGACCTGGGGCGGCGCGAGCTTGTTGCCCTTCACTTCGACCCAGGCATCACCGTTGTCGGCCTCGGCGATGGTGTACGGCACCATCTTGATGTCTTTCTGGACGACATCGTCCTTGAACTTGCGACCGATCAGGCGCTTGATAGCGTACAGCGTGTTGCTCGGGTTGGTGACCGCCTGACGCTTGGCAGCCTGACCGACCAGCGTTTCGCCGTCGTCGGTGTAAGCGATGATGGAGGGCGTCGTGCGAGCGCCTTCCGCGTTTTCGATCACCTTCGCATTGCCGCCGTCAAGGATGGCAACACAGGAGTTGGTGGTCCCCAAATCAATACCGATGATGCGTCCCATAGGAATACCTCAAAATACGTTGCTTGACTGTTGCGTCTTCGTCGGCGGCGCTGCCGCCTCGTTGTTCGTCTATTTGGGGGATAGGGCCACGCCTTTCAAGGGCCTGAGTGATGGATTCCCTTCCCCCGCCCCATCAATTGGCGGCTTGGCTGACGACCACCATCGCCGGACGCACGAGGCGTCCATTCAGCAGATAACCCTTCTGCATGACCTCGATCACGGTGTTGGGCTCCACCTCGGGGTTGGGCACCATGGTCATGGCTTCATGCACTTGCGGGTCGAACGGCTCGCCTTGCGGATCGACGGCTTCCACGCCGAACTTGGCCAGCACATCGAGCTGCAGCTTGAGCGTCATCGACACCCCTTCGCGATGCACCTCGCTGGCACCTTCCTGCATCGATTCCAGTGCCTTTTCCAGGCTGTCGACGACCGGCAGCAGCTCCTTGACGAACTTCTCGAGCGCGAACTTGCGTGCCTTCTCGACATCCTGCTCGGCACGGCGGCGTACATTCTGAGCCTCTGCGGCGGCACGTGCCGTCTGATCCTTGGCGTCCGCCAGCGCTTGCTCCAATTCTTCGACACGCGCGGCCAGCGCGTCCGCTTCCGGGTTTTCGAGCGCTTCGGCATCGGCCTCGCTGGCCTCGACATCCTCGACGACACCTTCGAGTTCGACCTCGTCATCGGTCGCGTCGCCCGGTTGCGGTTCGGCATCGCGTTCGGCGCGTGCCAACTCTTCGTCGGTGGGGGTCTGCGGGTCTTTGGCCATGAGTATCTCCTGACAGCTGGCGCGGCCCGAAGCCGCATCTAACAAGGAATTGTCCCCCTATATGGGGATGCAGACGACGATCTCAAGCCATGCCGATCGCCCCTCGCCGACGGATAATTGAAGCCCCCTGCCAACTACTGTATAAACACACAGAGATCAGCCTCGTTTCCGACGCCCGGAGGTTTTCATGCTGATACAGCTCGCCATTCGTGATTACGCCATCGTCGATCGTCTCGATCTGGATCTGCATGACGGCATGACGGCCATTACCGGGGAAACCGGTGCCGGCAAGTCGATCATGCTCGGCGCCCTGGGCCTGTGCCTGGGCGAGCGCGCCGACGCGGGCAGCGTGCGCCATGGCCGCGAACGCGCGGACGTCAGTGCACGTTTCGACATCACCCACCTGGCGGAGGCGCGCGCCTGGCTTGACGCACGCGACCTGCCCCAGGACGAGTGCCTGCTGCGCCGCACGGTCAACGCCTCGGGGCGCTCCAAGGCCTGGATCAACGGTCAGCCCGCCACGGTGAGCGACCTGAAGGCACTCGGCGAACATCTCATCGAAGTCCACAGCCAGCACGCGCATCAGGCACTGCTGCGCGAGGAAACGCATCTGCGCCTGCTGGACGCCTATGCCGGTCAGAGCGACGCGGTCACCGCCCTCGGCGAGCATTTTCGCGAATGGCGGTCTCTGCGACGGCGACTGCGTGAGCTGCAGGAGAGCGGCGACGAAATCCAGGCGCGTCGCCAGTTGCTGCGCTATCAGGTCGAGGAACTGGATCAGCTGGGGCTCGGCGAGGGCGAACTCGAGACGCTGGAAAGCGAACAGACCCAGCTTGCCAATCTCGAGCAGGTTCTGGGCGACGCCCAGTTCGCCGCCGACTGCTGCGACCAGGAGGAGGGCGGTGCGCTATCGCTGCTGCACCAGGCCACCGCCCGACTGAGCCACGTCCCCGGCAATGCCCAGGACAGTCTCGCGGAGGCTCTCGGCATGCTGGGAGACGCCCGCATCCAGATCGAGGAAGCGGCACGCGAGCTTCATCGCTTCGTCGATACCACCGAACTCGATCCGCAGCGCCTGGCGGAAGTCGATGCCCGGCTCGGCGAGGTCCATCGCATCGCGCGCAAGCATCATGTCATGCCCGAGGAACTGCGCGACCTGCATCAGCGCCTGAGTGACGAGCTGGCCGGCCTCGAAGGCGGCGAGAACGACCTGGAAGCGCTCGCTCGCGACGTCGAGCAGGCACGCGACACCTATCGCCAGCAGGCACGCGCGATCAGCGAAGCCCGTCTCGAGGCGGCACGCGCCTTCGGCGAGGCCGTGCAGGCCCAACTGGCGTTTCTCGGCCTGGGCAAGGCCACGTTCGACGTGGAAGTCGAGCCCCGCGACACGCCCCAGGCCGAGGGACTCGACCAGGTACGCTTCGTGATCAGCGCCAACCCCGGGCAACCGGCACGTCCCTTGAACAAGGTCGCCTCGGGCGGCGAGCTGTCCCGCATCAGTCTGGCGATCCAGGTCGTCGCCGCGCAGCACAGCACCGTGCCCAGCATGGTCTTCGACGAGGTCGACGTGGGCGTGTCCGGTGCCACCGCCGAGATCGTCGGCCAGCTGCTGCGCCGTCTCGGCACGCAGGGGCAGATCCTCACCGTGACGCACCTGCCGCAGGTCGCGGCTCAGGCCCACCACCATCTGCATATCGAGAAGCGTGCCGAGCGCGATACCACGCTGACGCACATGGCATTGCTCGACGACGCCGGCCGCGTGCGGGAGCTCGCGCGCATGCTCGGTGGCGTCAAGCTTTCCGACCGCACCCTGGCCCACGCCCGCGAAATGCTGGACGCCAGCCAGCACGCTCAGCACTGAGCCCGTGCCGCGTCGTCACAGACGCACACTGGCCCTGGAACGACGAAACCGGCCTCGGGGGCCGGTTTCGTCATGTCACCCGTCTGCCTCTTGTCATCTTGCCGGGGCAGACTATTTTACAGGGCATGGGCTATTTCTTGCCGGGCCCCGCACCTTCCTGACGCGTCACCTTGGAGCCCTTGGGTCGCACGTACAGCACCAGGGCATGATCGACGAGCTCGAAGCCGTGCTCCTCGGCGATCTCGCGCTGGCGGCGTTCGATGGTGTCGTCGAAAAACTCGATGATCTCGCCGCTTTCGAGGCACACCATGTGATCGTGATGTTCCTCTTGCGACAATTCGAACACGGCATGTCCGCCATCGAAGTTGTGGCGAATCACCAAGCCGGCGGTTTCGAATTGGGTCAACACACGATACACGGTCGCCAGACCGACATCGTCGCCCGCGTCCAGGAGCGCCTTGTAGACATCTTCGGCGCTGAGATGGTGTTGGTCCTGCGTACTTTCGAGAATTTGCAGGATCTTGACACGCGGCAAGGTGACTTTTAAGCCTGCCTTGCGCAGTTCATGGTTCTGGTCGGCCATGGTTGCGGTTGCTCTTCGCAGTATCGTGGTAGGTCAGGTATGATCGACCCAGGCAACGATAGTGAATGATAGGCGCAAATGCAAAACCTGATTAAAACAGTCACCTTTTCCGTCGTCCTGGCGCTCGTCAGCGGGTGCAGCTACGTCGGCGTTTACAAACGCGACCTGGCACAGGGCAATCTCATCACCCAGGACATGGTCTCGCAACTGGAGACCGGCATGACCAAGGAGCAGGTACGCTATGTCATGGGCAGCCCCCTGCTAAAAGGCCCGTTCAACGAGGACCGCTGGGACTACGTCTTCTACCTCGACGAGGCCTATGACGATGTGGAGGAAAAGCGTGTCACGCTGACCTTCCAGAACGGCCGGCTGGCCGATATCGATCGTCATGGCAACATCGAAGACGATGTCGACCTGACACCGCAAAGTGGACCCGGCCCCGCCGTCGAAGGCAGCGGCCCCGGCGAGGGCGCCGCTGCAATGGGCCCCAGCTACGGTCCGGAAGAATAACGCCTCGCCATACGCTCAGCCACGCCCCCGGGCTCGCGCCAGCCGCGCCTGCTTGGGGTCCAGGGCGAGCGCGCGGTAGACCTCGACACGATCCCCCGCCTCCAGCACATGATGCTCCGGTGCCTTGAGCACTTGACCGAAAATGCCCAGCGGGGCCTTCTCGAAGAAAGCGGCATCCCGCTCGGGAAACAAAGACGGCAACGCCGCCTGCATCACGGCGTCGCGCGCCGACGTCCCCGGTACCACGGCCAGTGCCACCACCCGCTGACGATGTGGCTCGGCATAAGCGACCTCGACCTCGATACGCGAGGCGGTCACGTCATTGCGCGCCATACAGTGCATCCGCCCGACGCGTGAAGGCATCCACCAACTGGCCGGCGACCTGCTGGAACAGCTTGCCGAATGCCACGCCCAGCAAGCGGTTGGAGAACTCGAACTCCATTTCAAGGCTCACTCGACAGGCCGACTCGCCCATCGGCGTGAACAACCAGCGCCCGTTTAGACGCTTGAAAGGCCCACGGTCGAGCGACAGCTCGATCCGTTCGTGGGGATAGAGATCGTTACGCGTGGCCAGGGTCTGCTCCACGCTCCCCTTGGCCAGCGTCATCTCTCCCACCAGATAGCGCCCTTCTTCGTGCTCGACCACCCGGGCGCGACGACACCCCGGCAAGAACTCAGGATAACTCTCGAAATCGTTGACCAGATCGAACATCGCCTCGCAGGAATGTCTGACCAAGGCAGACCGATTGACCGTAGGCATTCACCACTCCGCTGACTTTATTGCGCCTTGCGCGTATGATGGAAGGTTAACGTCAAGGCCTTGAATGATATCACGCCTTCCCCCATTTCATGGGACTAGCGGATAGGGCGCATAGCGACATAGGGGTTCCATGGCCAAGAAAAAAGGCAATCTCGGCTCCAGTACCATCGCGCAAAACAAGAAGGCTCGCTTCGAGTACCACATCGACGAGACCTTCGAGGCTGGCTTGTCGCTGGCCGGATGGGAAGTCAAGAGCCTGCGCGCCGGCAAGGCGCAGCTTACCGACACGTACATTCTGATCAAGAACGGCGAGGCATGGTTGCTGGGCAGCCATATCACCCCGCTCAACACCGTCAGCACGCATGTCGTCGCGGATCCGTCGCGCACGCGCAAGCTGCTGCTGCATCGCAAGGAGATCGCCAAGATCTTCTCGCGCACCCAGGACAAGGGGCACACCTGCGTGCCGCTGAAGCTGTACTGGAAGAAGAACCTGGTCAAGTGCGAGCTTGCCCTGGTCCGCGGCAAGAAGCTGCACGACAAGCGCGCCACGGAAAAGGCCCGCGACTGGAATCGCGAAAAGGCCCGCATCATGCGCGCGCACTGACGCTTTATTTCGCCAGCGAGGTTGAACTGGCCTAGAACGGTCCCCACCTGTTAGACTGTAGGACGCTTTACGGGGGCGACATGGCTTCGACGCCGGTGACAATCCCTGAGGTGCATGCCGAGAGCGTAACGTATCTCGTAAATCCAACGTTACGATTAAATAGTCGCAAACGACGACAACTACGCTCAGGGCGCGCTGGCAGCGTAACAACTGCTAGCTTCTAGTCCGGCCCGGAGGTGATGTGCCCATTCATCACCGATGGGATACGAGCTCAGACTGATGGGATCGCGGTTGGCCCTGTCCTCGTGTCAGCCGCTAAAACTTAGAGGAATCGCGTCGCTGGATCCTGCCCGTCGGAGCCAGGGACGTTAAATCAGAAGACGGACCTAAGCATGTAGAGCCGATGGGTGAGTGCCGGCGGACGGGGGTTCAATTCCCCCCGCCTCCACCAAACACCGAAAAAGCCAACCCCAAGGGGTTGGCTTTTTTCGTTGCCAGGGCCGCGTGACCCTGTGAGCTCGATCGGGGGCTTACGACGCCGGCAGCCACTCCTGGACCAGGTCCTGGTTGTCCTCCACCCACTGCTTGGCGTTCTCGTAGGGGTCGGAGTCCTCCTCCTGGTTCATCAGCATGACTTCGCCCATGTCCTCGGCAGTCCACTCGAAGGCATCCAGAATGGCATAGGCCTCCGGCATGTCCTCCTCGAGCCCCTGGCGTACGATCGTATGGATCTGCTCGGCACCGCCATAGACGTTCTTGGGATCGTCCAGATACTTGAGGTCCCAGCGCGCGAACATCCAGTGCGGCGTCCAGCCGGTCACGGCGATCTCTTCGTCGTTGGCGATGGCGCTTTTCAGGGCTGCCGTCATGGTAGCGCCGCTGCCGCTTTGCAGATTCAGATCGAGATCGTACTCTTCGATGACCTTGTCGGTGAGGCGCATGATGCCGGCACCCGGATCGATACCGGTGATCTTGTTGTCGAAGTCGTCGGCATGCGCATTGAGGTCCGCAATCGAATCGACCTCGCTATCGGCCGGCACCACCAGCCCCAGCTTGGTGCCATCCAGGTTGACGCCCGTATCGACCAGTTGGTCCTTGAGTTGAGCGTAGTAATCCTCATGCGTGGTCGGGAGCCAACCGGCCAGCAGCGCGTCGGTGTCTCCAGTCGCCACTGACTGCCACATCGCGGCTGCCGACAGCGAGGACGTCTCGACTTCGTAACCGGCTTGTTCGAGCACAGCCCGCATCACGTTGGTAGACGCCACGGTAGAAGACCATTCGACATACGCCAGATTGATGGTGCCTTTGTCCTGAGCCTGCGCAGTGGTGGCCACCAGGCCAGCACCGGCAATCAAGACCATACCGGCGAGACGCATCGATCGCTGAGCCATGGGAAATGCCTTTATTGGAAGTGTGCTTCAAGCATGCCCAGAAGGAGGAGACGTTGCAAACCTTCGACCGGGTCATGCCAGGGCTGGAGACAACGATGCCACTCCCCGGACTCGCCGAAGAGTGGCATCGCATGCGAACGTCGGCCGGACTCGCTACCCCACCAGCTTCTCGTGTGACACGGCGCCGCGCGGCGCCGTGGTCTGGTGGATTGCCGACATCGCGCGCTCCAGATCATCGCTCTTGCATTTGAAGGCATGACAGTCCGCGCAGCGGATATCGTCGAGCTGCTCGTCGCCCGTGGGGATGACGAAACGCTCCCCGTGGCAGACGTTGCAACGCAGGTCGAGTGTCACTTTCAGCATTCAGATGTCCTCCCTGACATTGGATCTTCGCATGCTCGATGGGGCTTCAAGCTCGCATCCCCATGTGTCTTGCCATCGCACGCGTCTTGAGGCAGGCCTCGGTCAATGGCGTCAAGTGCTCGGCTTGGCGTTCCGCCAAGCCGAGACGCGTATCGATGAACTCACCGCAATCGATGCACGTCACCTCGTCCCATTCTCGTGCCGTGTCGGGCATGTCGAAGGCTTGACCACCACAGCGCGGGCAGGTCTTGTCATCCGTCATGTGCCACCCTCCTTGGTTTGACATGGTGTTACGGACCGGGTCGCTATCGACCACATGATCCTAAAGTGCCAGACAACCGGCACTCGTACAAGTGTGGTACAAAAAAATACCTACCTTTATACTCATGTTAATCATGGCCCATGACCAATCCATGACATTCGCTGACCGATCGATCATGCGCTCATTGCTCGACGCTCGGCGGCGAGCCACCTAGTGTTATCATTGCCAGGCAAATTCATCATAAACGATGTGGCTTCGCCACTTTCCGTACAAGGAGGTCAATGCGTGCCGACTCTACGCCTCGATACGTGGCTCAGCCGTTGGTTGCTGCTATGTCTGCTCTTCGTGATGGCACCGGCGCTGGCTCAGCAGAACACCGCCCCCGCTGACGCCGATGCCCCCGCCTATTCGACGCTGGCCGACATGCTCGAAAACGAGCAGACGCGCCAGACGATCATCGATCAGCTGCGCGCCCAGGCGGCTCAGGAAAACGCCTTAGCCGTCGAGGGCGCTCCCTCGCGCGAAGAGATCGCGGATGCCGCACCCAGCGACCAGACAGCAAGCCAGGTGTCCTTTCCCCGCCGCCTCGCCGAGGCCACCAGCAGCATCGCGGGCGATCTGGGCGGGCAATTCAAGAGCCTGGCGGCTGCGCTGGGCGGATTGCTCGGCAGTGGCGAGGCGCGTGCCAGCGGCCCGAGCTTCGACACAGGTGCCTTCTTGATCGCCGCGCTCAACCTGCTGTTCGTCGTGGCAGGCGCCTTCGTGGCCCTGTTCGTGCTGCGCAAGCTCGCCTCGCCCCTGTTCGGCAAGCTGAGCCAGTGGTCGTCGCAGAACACCGAGAAAAGTGCACTACTGCGTACCATCGTCGCGGTCGTGCTTGCCGCCGTGATCGACGTGGCCGTGGTGGTGCTGGCCTATGTCGCCGGCAACCTGCTGGCGACGTTCGCCATCGGCGAGGCCGGCAACATGGAGACGCGCTTCTCGCTGTTCCTCAACGCCTTCTTGATGATCGAACTGTTCAAGGCGGCCCTGCGCATGCTGTTCTCGTCGCAATATGCCGGCCTGCGCCTGATGCCCATCGCCTCGCCCCAGGCCGAATATTGCAACCGTTTCCTGGCCCGCCTGGCAGGCTTCATCGGTTACGGCATGCTGGTGATCGTCCCCATCGTCAATTACAACCTTTCGACGGCCCTCGGCCAGGGACTGGGCACGGTGATCATGCTGCTGGCATTGATCTATGCCGCCACTGTGATCCTCAAGAACCGCGTGACACTGCGCGACGCCCTCATGCAGCGCGCCGAGAAGGCCGACATGAGCGCCTCGCGCTTCGCCTTGCGGCTGCTGGGCCGTGTCTGGCATGTGCTGGCCCTGGCCTACGCCCTGGTGGTCTTCGCCGTCACGGTCCTGCACCCCGAGACCGCATTGCCCTACGTGCTGCTGGCCACGCTCAAGACCATCGTCATCGTCGGCATCGGCATGCTGGTATCTGGCGTGCTGACCCAGTTGATCGGTCGCCGCATTCGTCTGACCGGCGATATCCAGCGGCGCCTGCCCCTGCTGGAAAAGCGCCTCAATGCCTACGTGCCCACGTCCCTCAAGGTCATCCGCGCGATCATCCTGATCGTCGTGGCCATGTTCGTGCTCAACGCCTGGCAGGTATTCGACCTTGCCGCCTGGTATGCCTCCGAGGCGGGCGCTCACCTCGTCGGCACCACGCTGAACGTGGTCATCATCCTGCTGGTTGCCGCCGTGGTATGGGTCGGTCTCGCCAGCCTCATCGAAAACCGCCTGAGTGCGGAAACCGGTGCGGGCGAACCCTCGGCACGCGCCAAGACGCTGCTCTCGCTGTTCCGCAACGCCCTGGCGATCGCCTTGATCACCATGACGGCGATGATCGTGCTGGCCGAGATCGGCATCAACATCGGCCCGCTGATCGCCGGTGCCGGGGTGCTGGGTCTGGCCATCGGCTTCGGCTCGCAGAAACTGGTGCAGGATGTCATCACCGGGGTCTTCATCCAGCTGGAGAATGCCATGAACACCGGCGACGTCGTCACCGTCGGCGGCACCACCGGCACGGCGGAGCGCATCAGCATTCGCTCGGTGGGGATCCGCGACCTGTCGGGCACCTACCACATCGTGCCGTTCTCCTCGGTGGATACCGTCTCCAACTACATGCGTGAATTCGGCAATCACGTCGGCGAATACGGCATTGCCTACCGCGAGAACATCGACGATGCCATCGAACAGCTGCAGGCCGCCTTCGAAGCCCTCAAGGAAAGCGAGCATGGCCACAAGCTGCTCGAGCCGCTCAGCGTGGCCGGCGTCACCGCGCTGGCCGACAGTTCGGTCAACATCCGCGTGATCATCAAGACCACGCCGGGCGACCAGTGGGCCGTGGGTCGTGCCTACAACCGCCTGGTCAAGATGTACTTCGACGCCGCCGGCATCGAGATTCCGTTCCCGCACACCACGCTCTACTTCGGGCAGGAGAAGGACGGCAGCGCTCCGCCGGCCAATCTGCGCATCCTCTCCCAGAAGGGCAACGTGGTGGACAGCCAGTCACCCTCCGGCAACGCGTCGTTCTCGCCCGATGCCCCATCGGACGAGAACACCAACCCCGAGCATACCAAGCCGGACAACGACGAGACCCCGAACTGAGCCCGACGCGTCGCCGTGAATGCGGCGACGCCTGACGTCAAAGGGCCGCCCCGGCAGGGGCGGCCCTTTTTTTGGTCACGGCCTTTCTCGATCATGGCCGCCCTCGGGGCACCGGAGGCGGCCATGATCGCTCAACGGCTTATTGCGTCGTCACCAGCATGATCGCGCAGAGCACTGCCGTCACCCACATGGCCGGCTTGATCTCTCTCAGGCGACCCGTGCACAGCTTGATCGCCACGAAGCTCAGAAAGGCGAAGGCGATGCCCAGCGTGATCGAATACGTCAGCGGCATGACGATGATCGCCAGAAACGCCGGAAACGCCTGATCCATCTTCTGCCACTCGATGCGCCCCACCGGCGCCAGCATGAACACGCCCACCATCACCAGAGCCGGGGCGGTGGCGATCGCCGGCACCAGCGACAGCAGCGGCGACAGGAACAGGAACGGCAGGAACAGCAAGCCGCAAACCACGCCGACGATCCCGGTACGCCCGCCCTGGGCGACCCCCACACCGGATTCGATGAAGGTCTGCGCGGCACTGGTTCCCAACGGTGCGGCGATCATCGACGCAAAGGCGTCCACGGTCATCGAGCGCTTGAGGTTGCGAGGCTGACCGTTCTCGTCCTTGAGATCAGCGGCCTCCGACAATGCCAGGAAACACGACAGCGCATCGAAGAAGTTGGTGAACAGCATCACGAAGATGAACGGCCAATAGACCACCTTGAGCGCGCCCCAGAGATCCACCTGCCACATGACGCTGAAGTCCGGCCACGCGGCGAGACCACTCCAGGCCACGACGACATCCGCCCCCCAGAGACGCCCCATGGGTATCGCCACCAGCGTGGTGATGACGATCCCCAGTACCAGCGCGCCATTGACGCCCAAGGTGACCAGGATCGCGGTCAGCAACATGCCGACGATGAACGTGATCAAGGCCGGGTCCAGCGTACCCAGCGATACCAGCGTGGCGGGATCGTCGACGACGAAGCCGGCATTCTTGAAACCGATGAAGGTAATGAACAGCCCGATGCCGCACGTGATCCCATAGCGCAGCGAATCGGGAATCGCCTCGACGATGGCCTTGCGCACATTGAAAAAGGCCAGCAAGGCGAACAGCACCCCGGACCAGAAGACACAGCCCAGCGCCACCTGCCACGGCAGGCCCGCTCCCTGGACCAGGGTGTAGGCAAACAGGGCATTCATGCCCATGCCAGGGGCGACGAGAATGGGGTTGCGCGCATACAGCCCCATCGCCAGGCTGCTCAGGAAACTGATCAGCACCGTCGCGGAAAGCCCTGCCGAAAACGGAATCCCCGCATCGCTGAGGATCGTCGGGTTGACCACGATGATGTACATCGCCGCGAGAAAGGTCGCCAGACCGGCGAGCAACTCGGTTCGCAGGCTCGAGCCATAGCGGCGAATGCCGAAGTAGCGCTCCAGGGCGCCATCTCGCGTGGCAGCCGACTTAGAAGAAGATGATGACGTGGCGGAACGTCGGTGGGGGGTCTGCGCCATGATGATTTTCCTTTGTCTGTCATTGTTATCGTGAAGGCACCGATAACGTTATCCAGAGGTTGACCGCATGGACAAGCCTCCGGAAACACTAACGGCCCACCCGCCACCTCGATGAGGCGCCAGTGGGCCGTGACACGTCCTTCACGACGGACGATAAAAAAGGGCGCCCTAGGGCGCCCAGGAGAGCAAAACGTGCGTTTAGCGCGTGCGCTCGCTAGGCTGCGGCAACGCCGGCAGCGAGCGATCGAGCAATTCCACGCTCTGGCGATAAAAGAGCTGGCTCTTCTGATGCTCGCCCAGATTGGCGTAAAGACGTGCCAGCTCGGCACACACCACCCCGCTGGGGCGCTGACGCTGACTCGCCTCGAAATACTCCTGTGCCTTGCCCCAGTAGGCGTTGCGCAACGATAGCCGCCCCAGGGTCAACAGTAAATCGGGGTCGTTGGGTCGCTCTTGCAGCCACTTCTCGGCATAGGCCAGCTGGCGCCCCGCATCCACGTTGAGCAGCCCATAGCGCAGCACCAGACGCGTATCCCAATGCTCCTTGAGGGAATGGCGCAGCAGGCGTTCGGCGATCGCCTCCTCGCCGCCCTTGACCAGCGCCTCGGTATACAGCACCACCAGCTCGACATCGCTGCGCAGGTAGTCGGGCATATCGGCCCACAGGTTGCGCACGCGATTGACATCGGCATTCGGCTGACGCTGAACCGCCTGGAGAATCAGCTCGCGATAGGCGCGCTGCTCCAGTTCCTGACGCTCCTCCTCGGTGATCAACTGCTGCTTGTCGAGCTTGGGTAAAAGGTGACGCAGTCCTTCCCAGTCATTGACGCTGAGATAGGCCTGACGCAGCAACTTGAGCACCTGCGGATGATTCGGCAACTGCTTTTCGAGACGCGTCAGGGTCGCCAGCGCCTCCTCGAACTGTTGCCGGTCGAGCATCAGCTGCGCCTGCACCATGCCGACGGCGCTATCGGCGCCCTCGGTACTGTGGTGGGCCCGCTTGAGCAACGTATCGGCGTGATCGAAACGCCCCTGATAATGCGCTGCCAGTGCCGCGGACAGGTAATTGACCAAGGGCGTACTGGAATCGTCAGCCGCCTTGACCAGGTCCTTCTCGGCCCGCTTCCAGCGCCCCTCGGCCAAGGCGACCAGACCGCGCACGGTACGCTTCATGGCATTGCGATTGCGGGTACGGCTGTTCCAGACCTTGAGGCGGCTCACCGGGCGCCGCAGCCTGCGCAGCAGGCGTAGTGCGAAGTGCAGGACCAGGAAGACCGCCAGCAGGATCACCAGCCCCAGCCAGAACGAGGTCTGGATCGAGGTGTCGCCCACCCGCACCAGCCAGTAACCGGGCATCGACTGCATCAACTGGCCGAACAATGCACCGACGGCCAGTCCCACGACGATGAGAAGAATCAGCTTTCTCATGCGCTGTCTCCTTCATCGCCCGACGGGGCCGTGGCATCGCCGGCACCCTGCCGAGTCGCGTTGCCGTCGCTGCCATTGTCCTGGAAGCGCTTCTCGATGAAATCCTTGAGCGTCTGCTGAGACTCGCTGATATCCGGCAATTCGGGACGGATCGTCTTGTCGCGCATCGACCGGAGACGCTCGAGGGAGGTCGTCACCGCCTCGCGCTCGGTATCGTAATAGCGCTCGATCAGGGCCGTGGCCTTGTCGAGACTGGCCCGATAGAGCTTGGGTTCGGTCTTGAGCAGGGCCAGTTGCGCCTGCTCGAGCAGCAGTCGTACGTTCTGACGCAGATACGATTCCTGCTCGGGCGTCATCAGGGCTTCCAGCGCCTCGTCATGACGCCGCACGATGACGAGATCCTTGAGTTCGCCGCCCAGCCGCGCAAGCTGTTCGCGCCAGCCACCTTCCAGCGGCGAGTCGTCGGCGTTCTGAGCCGCGATCTCTTCCACGTCCTGCTTGAGCGGCAATGTCGCCAGCTGCTCCTGCTGTGCCATAAGCGCCAGATACAGCCCCGTCTGATCCACCCGGGGCACCGAATCCAGTGCCGCCAGCTCGGACTGGATCGCCCGGCGGACCGGGATCAGGGCCGGATTGTCCGCCTCGGCAAGCCGCTGGTCGGCGGCCTCGAGCAAGGCCTGGGCGCCCTGCACGTCACGCTCCAGACGCAGGCGCTGGTTGGCCAGTCGCAGCAGGTATTCGGCCTCGGCATGCAACCACTCGCGAGGATCGGCGTCCTGCTCCTCGGCCAGCTCGGCCAGCACCTTGTCCAGGTTGTCGTCGACATCCTGGCGGTACGACGCAAAATCGTCGCGCAACGACGCGAAGGCCTGCTCACGCTGATCGAGCCGATCGCGCAACGTCGCGATGGTCTGTGCATTCTCCTCGCCCGCGCTGGCCAGCTCGGCCTGTTGTGCCTGCAGGCGCTTCCAGCCATATCCCAGCCCCAGCGCCACGACGATGGCCACGATCACGGCAATCACCAGGGCCAGGATCGCCAAGCCGCGTCCACCGCCATTGCCGCCTCGCGATGGAGTCGTCGACTCACCACCGGGCGGCGGCGTGCCCTGGCCCGCCTCGGCCTTGCTCGCGCTCGTCTTGCCCGACGCACTGGCGCCGGCGGTGGACGCCGCCCCGGAAGAGTTCCCTCCGGCAGCCTTGCCTGTGCGCCTGGACGAAGCACGCGTGGCGCTTTTCGAGGACGACGAGGCCGTCTTGCCCTGCGTGCTCGACTGGGTCGACGTGTCACGCGCGGCCTGGGCATCGCGCTGTGCGGGGGACGCTGAGCGGGAGGAGGTAGACGTCTTGGAGGCGGGTGTCTCGTCACTCGAGGATGCCGTATCTCCCGACGTCGAGGCCGTCGACGCGTCACCCGACGATGCCTTGGACGACGCAGCGTCCTCCGCCGCCTTGTCCGAGGCACCGTGCGGTGCGTCGGCTACTCGGTCCGCCGTATCGGCTTTGCCCGACGTCGTGTCACGGGTGGCCGGCGACTCGGACGTCTCATCGCTGGACGTCGCCCCCTCGGCGGGCGTTTGCTTGTCATCCTGGTCCTGTCGTTTGCTCATATGTCGCTAGCCCTTTTCAAACTCATCGTGATCAACGTCGGCGTGTCACGCATCGCCTACTTCCTGTACGGCGGTCACCAAGGCATCGGGCGTCGCGCCACTCGCGACGTGCGGCGAAGCGAAGCCCATCGTGTCTGCCAGTGTAGCCAAACGCTGACTGGAAACGATTAGCGGTTTGTTCAACGCCGCCTGTCCGCACCAGCTAACCAGATGCTCGAGCAGTTCGCCACTGGTCACGATCATGGCCGTGAAGGCCCCCGAGGCCAACCAGTCGACGGTCACCTCGTCGGGCGCGGTGTAAACGCGCCGATAGAGCGCCAGCTTGGCGACGCGGGCACCACGTGCCTCGAGGGCCTCCGCCATGACCTGGCGTCCGCCCGCTCCCCCGACGATCAGGGCACGCTGACCGTCGAGCCGCGTCAGCGAGCGCATCGCCAGCAGCGCCTCGCTGGTCGTGCCCCTGGCAGGGTCGGGCACTTTCGCCTTGATGCCCAGCGTCCGGTGCAGCGTGGCCGCCGTGCTCGCGCCCACTGCATAGAAACATGGTCCCTGAGGCAGCTGCGGCCAATACCGGTCGAGCCACTCGCCCAGGCACTCCGCCGCGAAGGGGCTGGTCACGACCACGACGTCGTAGAGGTCGAAATCCAGCACGGCACCGCGCTCGACCTCGTCTGCCGCGAGCGGCTGCAGCGTCATCAGGGCCGGATGAACGGCCTCGAAGCCCGCCGTCGACAAGGCATCGACAAGGCGCCGGCCACCCTCGCCGGGCCGTGTCACCACGATGCGCGGCGGCGTGCTCATTCGCCCTGATCGTACACTTGCGCGAGAATGTCGCCGGCCCCCTGGTCGAGCAGCGATTCGGCAATGCGCACGCCCAGCGCCTCGGGCTCGTCGGCCGAGCCGCGACCTTCGGCGCGCAGGACGCGTGAGCCGTCGGGGTCGCCGACCAGTGCCCGCAACCACAGGGTGCGGTCGCCGTCCTCGAGGACGGCATAGCCCCCGATCGGCACCTGGCAGCCACCATCCAGCCGCGTGTTCATGGCACGCTCGGCACGAACCCGGGTGGCCGTTTGCGGATGATCGAGCGGTGCCAGCAATTCGAGCAGCGACTCGTCGTCATGACGGCACTCGATACCCAGCGCCCCCTGGCCGCAGGCGGGCAGGCTGACTTCCGGCGGCAGTTCCTGGGTGATCCGATGACCGAGCTCGAGCCGCTGGAGCCCCGAGGTGGCGAGGATGATCGCCTCGAACTCGCCGCCATCCAGCTTGCCCAGACGCGTCTGGACGTTGCCACGCAGGTTGAGCACCTCCAGATCGGGGCGCGCCTCCTTGACCTGAAGCCCCCGGCGCAGGCTCGAGGTGCCCACGCGCACGCCCTCGGGCAAGGCATCGAGCGAGGCGTAATCGTTGGAGACGAAAGCATCCGTGGGGGCGCCGCTCTCCAGAATCACCGACAGGCCCAGCCCTTCGGGGAAGTGCATCGGCACGTCCTTCATCGAATGCACGGCGATGTCGGCACGCCCGTCGAGCAGTGCCTCCTCGAGCTCCTTGACGAACAGCCCCTTGCCGCCGACCTTGGCCAGCGGCGAATCGAGAATCTTGTCGCCGCGCGTGGTCATCGCCACCAGCTCGACCTCGAGCCCGGGATGGAGCGCCAGCAGGCGAGCCTTGACATGCTCGGCCTGCCACAGGGCGAGGCGACTCTGACGGGTAGCGATACGCAGTGTCTGCATGGCGGGCATCGAACTCTCCTAGTGGGCGCAAGCCGCCTTGACGGCGGGGGGACAGCCCTCATCATAAAGCAGTCCCGAGGCGAGGAAAAATCCCGCGCCCCGGTGCACCTGGCGCACCCGGCGCCTCGCCAGGCGCGCCGACTCTGGTACACTCGGAGCATCATCATCTCGACCAGCAGGACGCCACGCCCGATGAGCAACACGACCAACCAATCCTGGGGCGGACGCTTCAGCGAGCCCACCGACGCTTTCGTCGCACGTTTCACGGCCTCGGTGGACTTCGACCGGCGCCTCTATCACCACGACATCCGGGGCTCGATCGCCCACGCCACCATGCTCGAGCGTGTCGGCGTGCTCACCGCCGACGAGCGCGACGCCATCCTGCAGGGGCTCGGCGAGATCGAGCAGGAAATCGACGCCGGCACCTTCGAATGGTCGGTGGACCTGGAAGACGTGCACATGAATCTCGAGGCCCGGCTGACCGAGAAGATCGGCATCACCGGCAAGAAGCTGCACACCGGTCGCTCGCGCAACGATCAGATCGCCACCGACATCCGCCTCTATCTGCGCGACGCGATCGACGTCGTCGACGCCGAGCTTGCCCGGCTGCGCGAGGGATTGATCGAACTCGCCGCCCGCGAAGCCGACACCATCATGCCCGGCTTCACGCATCTGCAGACGGCCCAGCCGGTGACCTTCGGGCATCACCTGCTGGCCTGGCAGGAAATGCTGGCCCGCGATCACGAGCGCCTGCGCGACTGCCGCAAGCGGGTCAACGTCATGCCACTGGGCGCCGCTGCCCTGGCCGGCACCACCTATCCCATCGATCGCCACATCACTGCCGAGCTGCTGGGCTTCGAGCGCCCCGCCGAGAACAGCCTCGACGCGGTGAGCGATCGCGATTTCGCCATCGAGTTCGGCGCCTTCGCCAGCGTGCTGCTGATGCACATGTCGCGCATGAGCGAGGAACTGGTGTTGTGGACCAGCGCCCAGTTCGACTTCATCGACCTGCCCGACCGCTTCTGCACCGGCTCGTCGATCATGCCGCAGAAGAAAAACCCGGATGTCCCCGAGCTGGTGCGCGGCAAGACCGGCCGCGTCTACGGCCACCTGATGGGGCTGCTGACGTTGATGAAGTCGCAGCCGCTGGCTTACAACAAGGACAATCAGGAAGACAAGGAGCCGTTGTTCGACACCCTCGACACCGTGCAGGGCTGCCTCAAGGCCTTCGCCGACATGGTGCCGGCCATCGAGGCCAAGGCGGACAACATGTTCGAGGCGGCGCGCAAGGGCTTCTCCACCGCCACCGACCTGGCGGACTACCTGGTGCGGGCGGGCGTGGCCTTCCGCGATGCGCACGAGATCGTCGGCCAGGCCGTGGCACTCGGCCTGCGCGAGAAAAAGGATCTCTCGGAGATGACCCTCGACGAGTTGCGCCAGTTTTCCGACGCCATCGGCGAAGATGTCTTCGAGGTGCTGACCCTGGAAGGCTCGGTGGCGGCACGCAACCATATCGGCGGCACCGCCCCGGATCAGGTCCGCGCCGCTGCCCAGCGCGCGCGCGACGCCCTGGCGACGCTGCGACAGGAGGCATGATGCGCTCACTTCCCCTGCTGGCCGCGCTCGGCATGGCCATGCTCACCCTCGCCGGGTGCGGCCAGAAAGGTCCGTTGTACATGCCCGATGACGAACAGGCCCGCGAGCAGTACGATCCGGCGGGTGCCTACGAGGACGACACCGCCGAGCCGGATACCGGCGACGCAGACGACGCGGCAACGCCCCAACCCGAGAGCGACGCAGACTGACGATGGATCATTTCAATTACCGCGACGGCCACCTGCATGCCGAGAACGTACCGCTGGCCGACATCGCCGAGCGCTTCGGCACGCCGTGCTACGTGTATTCGCGGGCGACCTTCACACGTCACTTCAAGGCCTACAGCGACGCACTCGGCGATCATCCCCATCTGATCTGCTACGCGGTGAAGGCCAATTCCAACCTCGCCGTGCTCGACCTGCTGGCGCGTCTCGGCGCCGGCTTCGACATCGTCTCCCGGGGCGAGCTCGAGCGCGTGCTGGCCGCCGGCGGCGATCCCGCCAAGGTGGTATTTTCCGGCGTCGCCAAGCAGGCCGGCGAAATGGCCCGCGCGCTGGAAGTGGGCATCAAGTGCTTCAACGTGGAGTCCCTGCCGGAACTCGAGCGCCTGAACCAGGTGGCGGGCGAATGCGGCCAGGTGGCAAGGGTCTCGCTGCGCGTCAATCCCGACGTCGATGCCAAGACCCATCCGTACATCTCCACCGGCCTCAAGGCCAACAAGTTCGGCATCGCCGTCGACGAGGCCTTCGCGGTCTATCAGCGCGCCGCCGAGCTGCCGAACCTCGAGATCGTCGGCCTGGATTGCCATATCGGTTCGCAACTGACCGAGCTGGCGCCTTTCCTCGATGCCCTGGACCGTCTGCTGATACTCCTCGACCGTCTGAACGAAGCGGGCATTACCATCGAACATCTCGATCTGGGCGGCGGCCTCGGCGTGCCCTATCAGGACGAGCAGCCGCCGGCCCCCTACGACTATGCCCGCGCCCTCCTCGAGCGACTCGACGGCCGCGACCTGACGCTGCTGTTCGAGCCGGGGCGCTCGATCGCCGCCAATGCCGGCGTGATGCTCACCCGTGTCGAATACCTGAAGCCCGGCGAGACGCAGCACTTCGCCATCGTCGATGCCGGCATGAACGATCTGATTCGTCCCGCGCTGTATCAGGCGTGGCAGCGCATCGTACCGGTCGATACCCGTCAGGCGCGCGAGACGGCGGTCTACGACGTCGTCGGCCCGGTCTGCGAAACCGGCGACTTCCTGGGCAAGGCACGCGAACTGGCCATCGCGCCGGGCGACCTGCTCGCGGTACGCTCGGC
Organism: Chromohalobacter sp.; assembly: GCF_039830575.1. NCBI lineage: Bacteria > Pseudomonadati > Pseudomonadota > Gammaproteobacteria > Oceanospirillales > Halomonadaceae > Chromohalobacter > Chromohalobacter sp. The sequence continues at coordinate 69,478 of NZ_JBDOOX010000017.1, forward strand.
CGGGGCCTACGGCTTCGTGATGGCCTCCCACTACAACAGCCGCCCACGTCCCGCCGAACTCATGGTCGATGGCGACAGCGTGCAGGTGGTGCGCGAGCGCGAGACACTCGATGCCTTGTGGGCCGGCGAACACCGTCTGGCGGAGACGTCCTGATGCTGCTGCACTTCACCAAGATGCACGGGCTCGGCAACGACTTCGTGGTGATCGACCTGATCACCCAGCGGGCACGGCTCGATACCGAGCGCATTCGGCAACTCGCCGATCGCCATGTCGGCATCGGGTTCGACCAACTGCTGCTCGTCGAGCCGCCGCGCGATCCGGAGATGGATTTTCGCTATCGCATCTTCAACGCCGACGGCAACGAAGTGGAGAACTGCGGCAATGGTGCCCGCTGCTTCGCGCGCTTCGTGCGCGACAATCGCCTGACCCACAAGCGCGAGATTCGCGTCGAGACCCAGGCCGGCCCCCTGACCCTGCGCGTCGAGGATGACGAACGAATCCGCGTGGACATGGGCGTGCCGCGCTTTGCTCCCGAGGTCGTGCCCTTCGATGCCCCGGCCGATGCCCCGGCACACTGCCTGGAGGTCGATGGCGAGACCTGGGACATCGGCGTGGTCTCGATGGGCAACCCGCACGCCGTGTTGCGTGTCGACGACGTCGCGCAAGCGCCGGTGGCGCGGCTTGGCCCGCTCATCGAACGCCATCCGCGCTTCCCCCGGGGCGTCAACGTCGGCTTCCTGCAGGTCGTCTCGCGTCACGAGGCTCGCCTGCGCGTCTTCGAGCGCGGCAGTGGCGAAACGCTCGCTTGCGGCACCGGCGCCTGCGCGGCGGTGGCCCACGGTATCCGCCGTGGCTGGCTCGAGAGCCCGGTCGACGTGCACCTGCCCGGCGGCACGCTGACCCTGGCCTGGCCCGCGCCGGATGCGCCCCTGATGATGACCGGCCCGGCCACGAGCGTCTTCGAAGGACGTATCGCGTTGCCCTGACGATTCTGGTCGGAGCACGCGGATGTCGCCCATGGGCAAGCGAAAAACAACACGCTAGGCGTCCCTGAAAAGCCAGCCGCGCGACGGCGCTTTTCAGGCCTTAGGCAAGATAGGAGAACCAACGCATGTCCCAAGCCAAGGCGCCCGAACCGCGTACCACGCTCGATCCCGAGCGTGTCGCGCATTGGCTGGCCCGCCATCCCGACTTCTTCGTCGGCCGAGAGGGACTGCTTCAACAGCTGAAGGTACCGCACCCCCAGACCCAGGGCGCTATCTCGCTGCTCGAGCGCCTGGTCCACGACTTGCGCGAACGCGCCGAGACCGCCGAATGGCGGCTCGAGCACTTGCTGGAAACGGCGCGGCACAACGAAGCTCAGTACCAGCGCACCAGGTCGTTGATCCTGGCACTGCTGGAGTCGGAAAGCGTCGACGCGCTAGGCGAAGCGCTATCGACGCAACTCAGTGAACGCTTCCGCACTCAGGCGGTCGCGCTGTGGCTGGAACCCGGCACCGACGGCGCCACGCTGCAACCGCCTCGCTTCGCGCTCGACACGCCGACCCGGGCCGCCTTCGATGAGCTGCTCGACGGTCACAACAGTCGCTGCACCCGGCTCCCGCGGGATACCTGGCAACACCTGCTGCCTCACACCACGCCGCCCGACCAGCACGGCTCCTGCGCCGTGACCCGGCTGACCGTGGGCGAACCGCTCGGCTACCTGCTGCTCGCCAGCCAGGAGAGCGAACACTTCCGCGCCACGCTCGATACGCTGTTCACCGATTACCTCGGGGAAATCGTCGGGCGACTCCTCGTGCGCCTGGATGCTGCGCATGCACACCGCGGTTGAACGCTTCCTGCACAGCCTGTCGGGGCATGCCAGCCCCGCGACGCTGGATGCCTACCGGCGCGACCTGACCGCGCTGGCACGCTTTCTCGAGGCGAGCGGCATCGATGACTGGGCGGCACTCGACGTCGCCCAGGTACGCCGCTTCATGGGCGCCGAACGCACACGCGGCCTGGCGCCGCGCAGCCTCGCCCGCCGCCGTGCCGCGCTCTCGCGTTTCGCCGACCACCTGGTGCGCAGCGGCATCCTCGATCACAATCCGGTGGCACTGACCCAGACGCCCCGTCAGCCCCGGCATCTGCCACGCCCGGTGGATGTCGACCAGCTCGCGCGTTTCCTGGACACCCCGCACGACGGGACGCCGCTCGCCGTGCGCGATCAGGCCATGCTGGAACTGTTCTATTCATGCGGGTTGCGTCTGGCGGAACTCACGGCACTGGACGTCACCGACCTCGATGCACGCCGCCTGCGCGTGGTGGGCAAGGGCAACAAGCCTCGCCAGATGCCCATCGGCCGGCGCGCGCAGGCGGCCCTGGCGGACTGGTACCGGCTGCGCGGCCAGCTCGCCGGGCATGACGAGCCCGCCCTCTTCGTCGGCCAGCGTGGGGCGCGGCTGGGCCATCGTGCGGTACAGAAACGCCTCGCCCAGCTCGCCCGCGAGCGGGGTCTGGCCGAGCACCTGCACCCCCATCGCTTGCGCCACTCCTTCGCCAGTCACTTGCTCGAGTCGAGCCAGGACCTGCGTGCCGTGCAGGAACTGCTGGGGCACGCCAACCTCTCCACCACCCAGGTCTATACCCGGCTCGACTGGCAGCATCTAGCCGATGCCTACGATCAGGCGCACCCCCGCGCCCGGCGTCGCGCGCCATCGGACGACACCTGACACCGCCGCCCCGGAGAATGCCCCATGGCGATCACCGCCCTCACTTTCGATCTCGACGATACCCTCTGGGACAACCGCCCCGTTCTCGAACGCGCCGAGGCCGAACATTACCAGTGGCTCAGCGAGGCCATCGCCGCCGCCCAGACGTCACCGCAGGCATCCTTCGGGGACTGCTATCCCCTGAGCGCTTACCAGCAGCATCGCGCCGACGTGGCGCGTCGTCATCCGCTCAAGCGCGGTGACTTCACGTGGATTCGCGAGCGTGCACTGTTCGAGCTGGTAGAGGCCTACGGGCTACCCCGACTCCAGGCTCGCCTCTGGGCCGCACATGCCATCGCCCACTTCCTCGACCTGCGTCACGACCTCACGCCCTACCCGGACGTCGTGCCCCTGCTCGACGCCCTGCGGCAGCGCTATCGTCTCGCCGCGATCACCAACGGCAACGCCGACCTCAAACGGCTGGCGCTGGCCGAGCACTTTCCGGTGATGATCGCGGCGGGAGAGCTGCACGCCCCCAAGCCCGACCCGCGTGCCTTTCTCGCGGCGCTGGCACGCCTCGGCGCCACGCCATCGCGCGCCCTGCATGTCGGAGACTCCTGGCGGGAAGACGTGCTGCCGGCGCAGCGCCTGGGCATGCAGGTGGCCTGGGTCGATGCCAAGGACGAGGGCCCCCGCGCGCTGCCGCCCGGGGTCCACCGTCTCGCCCATGTACGCGAGCTGCCGGCCCTGCTCGACCGCCTGACCACGCAGGACAGCGCGCGCCAGGGAGGCTGACGCTCACTGCGCCTGGTGCAACAGCCATGCATCCATGCGCGCCCGCGCTTCATCGACGCCTTGTCGCTTGAGTGCCGAGAACAGCTGCACGCTGACCAGGTCCTCCCAGTCGGCGAGCTGACGCCGCACGGCCAGCAGCGCCGACTTGGCGGCACCCGGCTTGAGCTTGTCGGCCTTGGTCAGCAGGATGTGAACCGGCATGGCCTTTTCGTCTGCCCAGCCCAGCATCATCTGATCGAACTCGCTGAGCGGGTGGCGCACGTCCATGACCAGCATCAGGCCCCGGAGAGTGGCCCGTTCGTACAGGTACTCGCTGAGATGACGCTGCCATTCCAGCTTGACCTGATCCGGCACCTTGGCGAAACCGTAGCCGGGCAAGTCCACCAGCCGGTAGGTCTCGTCGTTCGCCAGGGTGAAGAAATTGATCAACTGAGTGCGCCCCGGCGTCTTGGACGTTCGTGCCAGCGCCTTTTGCTGGGTGAGCGTGTTGATCGCGCTCGACTTGCCGGCGTTGGAGCGTCCGGCGAAGGCCACTTCGGCGCCCTGGTCGGGCGGGCACTGGGCCAGGCCCGGAGCGCTGGTCAGGAAACGCGCGGTTTGATAATTCAGTTGCCTGCCATCTTGCATGTTGAGTCTCGACTGCGCCTGCCGCCCGCGAGCGGCGAATGATCATGAGGGGATTTGCGGCACAGTGTATCATCGCGTGGGCCTCGCGCCCTTTCCATCTCGCCCGTCGAGATGGTATCACTAAAGCCTCTGTTCATATTGACCGCTCGGGAACCCTGAGCGCCGACGCGGCTCGAACATTGAGCGAAGGTGGCGATCGCGTGCCGTCCGCGTTCCACCCGGCCCGTTCGCTCAAGGCCCGTTTTTCATCAAGGAGAGTTGCATGTTGAAGTCGTTGTTAGTGCTGGTCACCGGCATGAGCTTGTCAACGCTGGTCATGGCCGCCGACCCGGTCGCCGGGGAGGATTACACGGTGCTCGACGAGCCGGTGAAGACCGAGGTACCGGAGGGCAAGATCGAGGTCAACGAGGTGTTCTGGTACGGCTGCCCGCATTGCTACGCGCTCGAAGCGCCGCTCAATGCCTGGGTCGGCGAGTTGCCCGACGATGTCGTCTTCCAGCGCATTCCCGCCACCATGGGCGAGACGTGGACCAAGCATGCCCGTGCCTTCTACGCCGCCAAGGAACTGGGCATTCAGGAAGACATGCATAGCGACTTCTTCGATGCCATTCACGAACAGGGGCAACGCCTCACCGAACCGGACGACATCGCCGAATTCTTCACCCAGTACGGGGTCAGCAAGGACGAGGCGCTCGAGGCCCTCGACTCGTTCGGCGTCAAAAGCCAGCTCAACCAGGCCAGCGCCAAGATGCGCGGCTACCAGATCATGGGCGTGCCTGCCCTGGTCGTCGACGGGCGCTACGTGATCACGCCCAGCAGCGCCGGCGCACTGGACAACATGCCCAAGATCGCCGACGCCCTGATCGACAAGGTGCGCAGCGAACGCGATGAGTAATGCCGCCGCGGCGCCCGCCTCCCGGGCGCCTCACTCGTTACGCCTGCTGACCTGCAACTTGCAGGTCGGCATCCATACGTCGGCCTATCATCATTATCTCACGCGCAGCTGGCAGCACGTCCTGCCGCATCCCAAGCGTCAGGGGCGACTCGATCTGATCGGCGACACCCTGCGCGACTACGATATCGTCGGCCTTCAGGAGGTCGACGGGGGCAGTTTCCGGTCGGGACACGTCAATCAGGTGGAGTACCTCGCCAAGCGAGGCGGCTTTCCGCACCATTATCAGCAGCTCAATCGCAACCTGGGACGTGTCGCGCAGCACAGCAACGGGCTGCTCTCGCGCCTGACGCCCCGGCAGGTGGACGAATATCGCCTGCCCGGCACCTTGCCGGGACGCGGGGCGATACATGCCCGTTTCGGCGAGGGGCCGGATGCGCTGCACCTGGTCGTCGCGCACCTGGCGCTTGGCCATCGCACGCGTACCCGACAACTCGACTACCTCAGCGAGATCATCCAGCCATTGCGTCACGTCGTGGTGATGGGCGATCTCAATTGCACGCCGGACCAGATCAACGCGCACCAGCGCTTCTGCCATGCCCTGCCGCTGCATCCGGTGGCGATGCCGCTGTCGTACCCGGCCTGGCAGCCACGCCGCGCGCTCGACCACATTCTGATCTCCAGCGCCTTGCATGCCGAACGTTTCGAAGTGCTCGACCGGCTGTTTTCCGACCACCTGCCGGTGGCGGTGGACATTCAGCTCCCCGCCGCATGCCAGCGCAGCCTGCACGATACCGGCGCCACGCCCTGATCCCCCGCCGCGTCAGCCGGCGACCATGAACCGGACCCAATCGATCATCGGCGCGGGATAGACCCCCAGCACGACGACCAGCGCCGCCAGTCCCAGCACCACCACGCCGCCGGCACGCTGTGCCCAGTCCGTGGTGGCATCGCGCCGCTGCATGCCCGGCTCCGGCAGGAAGAGCGTCACCATCACCCGCAGGTAGTAGTAAAGACCGATGGCACTGCCGGCCACGACACCGCCGACCAGCCACCAGCGACTCGCCTCGACGCCCACCGCCACGATGTAGAACTTGCCGATGAACCCGGCGGTGAAAGGAATCCCCGCCAGCGACAGCATCATGACCGTCAGCACGGCGGTCAGGTAGGGGCGCCGCCAGAACAGCCCCCGGTAATGGTGCAGCTGGCTGGCATCCGCTCCCGAATAGGGGCTCGACAGCAGCGTCACCACACCGAAGGCGCCCAGGGTCGTCAGGACATAGGTCACCAGATAGAGCGCGGCGGTCTCCGCGGCCAGACCGTCGTTGACCACCAGCGCCACCAGCAGATAGCCGAAATGCGCGATCGAGGAATACCCCAGCAGGCGCTTGAGGTCGTTCTGGGTCAAGGCCAGCAGGTTACCCACCAGCATGGTCACGAAGGCCAGCACCGCCAGCAGGCTGTGCAGCCAGGCATCCTGCACGGGGGAGCTCTGCAGCAGGCGCAGCAACACCAGCAGCACCGCCACCTTGCTGGCCGAGGCCAGGAAGGTGGCCGCCGGGGCGGGGCTTCCCTCGTAGACATCCGGCGTCCACAAGTGGAACGGCACGATGGAGAGCTTGAAGCCCAGCCCGATGAGCATCATGCCCATGCCGGCCATCAGCCAGCCGTCGCCGCCGGCCGTGGCCAGCGCCTCGCCAAGGCCGGCGAAGTCGAGATGCCCGGTGCGCGAATACAACAGCGCCATCCCGAACAGCAGGAAGGCGGAGGCGGCTGCGGAAAGCACCATGTACTTGATGCCCGCCTCCAGCGCCCCGCGCTCGCGGTAGGTGTAGGCCAGCATGCCATAGAGCGGCATCGACAGCAGTTCCAGGCCGAAGAACAGCGCGGCCAGATGCCGGCTGCTCACCAGCGCCAGCCCCCCGGCGGCGGCACACAGCAGCAGCAGGTAATACTCCTCGCGGGGGCCCTGCGCGCCTTCCAGGTACGCATGACCGAGGGTGGCACAGGCCAGTGTGGCGATCAGAATCAACACGCCACCGAAGACCGCCAGGCCGTCCACCGTCATCAGCGGCGTCACGCTCACCGGCGCCTGCCACCACGCCACGACCTGCGCCGCCAGCGCCAGGTTGAGCCCCACCACGGTCAGAGTCGCCGTCAGCTCGTGGTGCCGACGCCAGGCGATGGTCAGCATCACCACGATGGCCGTGGCGCAGACGAGGATCAGCGGCGAAAGAGCAAGCAACGACGTCATGGCGTCTCCTCAGACATGGCAGGCGTTTGTTCCAGCGTCATGATGCGTTCGACGTTCTGCATCGCCGCCTCCGACGTGCTCAGCAACGGTGCCGGATAGAGCCCCACCCAGAGGACCAGGGCCAGCAGACCGAGCATCATCACGCCTTCGCGGCGGTCGAGTCCGCCCAGCGGGGTTTCCTCCTTGGCCGGGCCGAAGTAGACGCGCTGCATGATGAACAACGAATAGATTGCCGCCAGAACGAAGCCAACGCTCGCGATCACGACCACCCAGGGCCAGGCCCCGAAACTGCCGAACAAGACCAGGAACTCGCCGACGAAATTGGCGGTCCCCGGCATGCCCATCGAGGCCGCCACGAAGCACAGTGCGAAGCCGGGCAGGCCCTTGATGCGTCCCCAGAGACCGCCCATCAGGCGCATGTCGCGCGTATGCAGGCGTTCGTAGAGCTGGCCACTGAGAATGAACAGCCCCGAGGCCGAAAAGGCGTGCGCGACCATCAGCACCACCACGCCCTGCAGCGCCAGCTCGGTACCGCTGTAGATGCCGATGAGCACGAAGCCCATGTGCGAAATGCTCGAATAGGCGATCAAGCGTTTCAGATCATGCTGACCGCAGGCGAGAATCGCCCCGTAGAAGATGCCCAGGATCCCCAGCCCCATGGCGACCGGCGCGAACGCCTGGGAGGCTTCGGGAAACAGCGGCAAGGCGAAGCGCAGCATGCCGTACGCGGCGGTCTTGAGCAGGATCCCCGCCAGATCGACGCTCCCGGCGGTAGGCGCCTGGGCGTGAGCATCGGGCAGCCAGCCGTGCAGCGGCACCACCGGCATCTTGACCGCGAAGGCGATGAAGAATCCCAGCATCAGCCACCACGCCATGCCGTCGGAGAGTTCGTTCTGCGCGGTATGCCGCAGGGCTTCGTAACTGAAGCTGTACTCCCCGGTCGCGGCATGGTGCGCGAACACCAGCCCGAGGATCGCGACCAGCATCAACAAGCCGCTGGCCTGGGTATAGATGAAGAACTTCGTCGCCGCCTGGATGCGCGTATTGCCCGTGGAACCGCTGTGCCCCCATAGCGCGATGAGGAAGTACATCGGCACCAGCATCATTTCCCAGAAGAAGAAGAACAGGAACAGATCGATGGCGAGGAAGACGCCGACCACCCCGCCCAGAATCCACAGCAGGTTGAGGTGGAAAAAGCCGATCCGCCGGGCGATCTCGTGCCACGAGCACACCACCGCCAGCACCCCGAGCAACCCGGTGAGCGCGATCATGATCAGCGACAGGCCATCCAGCGCCAGATGCACCTCGATGCCGAAGCGCGGAATCCAGTCCGCGCGCCATTCGATGGCCCAGGCCGCGGCACCCTGCGCCGTGTTCAGGGCGAAATCGCCTTGCCACCAGACGCCCAGCACCAACGCCAGTTCGAGCAGCATGGTGCCCAGGGCGATCCAGCGCGGCGGCTGTTCACCGAGACGTTCGGCTTGCCAGCACAGCAGGCCGCCGATGAAGGGGATCAGAATCAACCAGACCAGAATCATCAGCGCCGCGCCCCCTCAGCTTGCCCGGTATGACCGCCACCCGGTCGTTTCGTCGTGTCGTACATCGCTTACCCCAAAGCCAGGAAGATCAAGACCACGGTCGCCCCCAGCGTCATGGAAACGGCATAGTGACGCAGCCGGCCGGTCTGGGTGCGGGTGAGCAACCAGCGCAGGCCACGGGCCAGCCATGGCACCAGGTTGCACAGCCGATTGATCCAGTCGCCGCGCCAGAGCCACACCAGGCCTCGGAACGGCTTGACCAGCACGACGTCGTAAAGGGCATCGAATCCCCAGGCGTGATGCCACAGGCGCCATACGCGCGCGCCTTCCGGCAAGGCGACGAGACGAGCCACCAGCTCGCGCCGCCAGACGAACAGCCACAACGCCACGGCCACACCGCCCACGGCCACCAGCATCGCGGCGATTTCCAGCGCATGACGGCCCACTTCCTGGGCCGCACCGGGACTGGCGGGCAGCACCTCGTCGAGCGGCGGATGAATCCAGGCCCCGACCAGGGTCGAAAGCACGATCAGCACCACCAGCGGCACGCCGTGCACGAGTCCGCGGCCGGCGTCGGCATGCCGGCTGTGATCGCTGCCGGAGGTGCCGTGAAAGGTGCCCACGATCAAGCGCACGGTGTACAGCGACGTCAGCAGCGCCCCGACCAGACCCGCCAGCAGCAGGCCGATATGCCCGGATGCCAGTGCCTCCCAGAGAATCTCGTCCTTGCTGTAGAACCCTGCCGTGACCAGCGGCAGGGCGGCCAGCGCGGCGCCACCGACCACGAACCCGGCATAGGCCAGCGGCAGCTTGCGCCAAAGGCCGCCCAGGCGTCGCATGTCCTGCTCGTGGTGACAGGAAACGATCACCGACCCCGCCGAGAGGAACAGCAGCGCCTTGAAGAAGGCATGCGTCATCAGGTGAAAGATCGCCGCATCGAAGGCGCCCACGCCCAGTGCCAGGAACATGTAACCGATCTGGCTCATCGTCGAGTAGGCCAGCACCCGCTTGATATCGGTCTGTGCCAGTGCGGCGCAGCCCGCCAGCAGCAGGGTCAGCGCACCGATCCAGCCGACCAGCGTCAGCACGTCCGGCGCCAGCAGGAACAGGCCGTGCATGCGCGCGATCAGATATACCCCGGCGGTCACCATGGTCGCCGCGTGAATCAACGCCGACACCGGGGTGGGGCCGGCCATGGCATCGGCCAGCCAGGTATGTAGCGGTAGCTGCGCGGACTTGCCCAGCGCCCCGCCGAGCAGCATCAGCGTGGCCAGCTCGACCATCAGATCCCCGCGCGCCCAGACCTGGGGCGCGCGCGCCAGCAACGTCTGGATATCCAGCGTGCCGAGCTCCACGAACAGGATGAACAGGCCGATCGCCATCAGCACATCGCCGATGCGCGTCACCAGGAAGGCCTTGAATGCCGCCCAGCCATTGGCCGATGTCTGGTAGTAGTAGCCGATCAGCAGATAACTGCACAGGCCGACCCCTTCCCAGCCCAGATACAGCAGCAGCAGGTTGTCGCCCAGCACCAGCAGCACCATGCTGAACACGAACAGGTTCATGTAGGCGTAGAAGCGGCGCACACCCGTCTCGCCGCGCATGTACCAGGCCGCGAAAAGATGAATCAGGAACCCCACCCCGGTGATCACGCCCAGCATCGTGATCGACAGGCCATCCACCAGCAGTCCCATCGTGGGCTGGAAGTCGCCCACGTCGATCCAGGTCCACAGCTTCACGACCCGTGCCGCCGAGCCGCGCTCGAGGAAATCGAGCCCCACCCAGGTGGTGGCGGCCGCCGCCAGCCCCAGCGCGACAACCCCGACCGTCGCCGCACCACGCAGCGTCAGGCGCGAGCCGCCCAGAGACAGGATCAAACACCCCAGCAGGGGAAACAAAAACGTCAGAGTGAGTAGATTCATCCGCGCAACCTGCTCGCCGCATCGATATCCAGAGTCTTAAACCGCCGATAGAGCTGCAACAACAGCGCCAGCCCCACGCTGGCCTCGGCCGCCGCCAGGGTGATGACCAGCAGGAACATCACCTGGCCGTCGGGCTGCCCCCAGCGCGTACCGGCCACGATGAAGGCCAGCCCCGCCGAATTCATCATGATTTCCAGGCTCATCAGCACGAACAGCATGTTACGGCGCATCATCAGCCCCACCAGGCCCAGCGCGAAGAGGATCGACGCCAGGATCAAGCCATGCTCCATGGGAATGCCATTCATCGTTCGCTCTCCTTGCTCGATGCCGCGTCCCCGGTCGCGCGTTCGCTGGCGGCGCGTCCTCGACCGTCGGCGGTACGCGTGCCCGGCACATGGCGGACCGCGCCCGCTTCATCGTGGGCTTCGCTGCGCCCCAGATGGGAGGCCGCCACCAGCGCCGCCAGCAGCAGCATCGCAGCGAGCTCGACGACGACCAGATAAGGTCCGAACAGCAGCGTCCCCACCGCCTTGGCGGTCAAGGTATCGCCATGGATGCGTCCGCCCACGTCGGCGCCGATCAAGCTGGTCAGCAGCACCAGCAGCAACACGCTACTGAGCACCGCCGGCCCCAGCCAGGTGCGCGGACGCAGCCAGGCGCGTTCTTGCTGTGCCGTCGACTCGCCCAGGTTGAGCATCATCACCACGAACACGAACAGCACCATGATCGCCCCGGCGTAAACGATGACCTCCAGTGCCCCGGCGAACGGCGCGCCCAGCGCAAAGAACACCAGCGCTACCGCGATCAGCGAGACGATCAGGTACAGCAGGGCGTGCACCGGGTGCGTGCCGGTGATCACCCCGAGCGTCGCCAGCACGGCAACCACGGCGCTGAGATAAAACGCGATTTCCATGGAGTCTCCCTATCCTCGTCAGGGCATCAACGACTTGACGTCGATCGGCTCGGCTTCGTTCTGGGCTTCCCCCTTGCCCTTGCCGGCGATCGACAGCCCCGCCACGCGATAGAAGTTGTAGTTGTGGTCCTTGCCCGGCCCCGAGATCAGCAGGTCGTCCTTCTCATAGACCAGTTCCTGACGCCGATACTCGCTCATCTCGAAGTCCGGGGTGAGCTGAATGGCCGAGGTCGGGCAGGCTTCCTCGCACAGGCCGCAGAATATGCAACGCGAGAAGTTGATACGGAAGAACTCCGGGTACCAGCGGCCATCGTCGCGTTCGCCTTTCTGCAGCGAGATGCACGCCACCGGGCATGCCACCGCGCACAGGTTGCAGGCCACGCAACGCTCTTCGCCATCGGGATCGCGGGTCAGGACGATGCGGCCGCGGTAGCGCGGCGACAGGTAGACCGGCTCCTCCGGATACTGCAGGGTCTCGCGCTTGCGAAAGGCATGCATGAAGACCATGCCGAGTGTCCGCAACTGCGACCAGGTTCCCTCGAGCAGCGATTTGATCATCACGGTCTCCTTCAGGTCTCGACGCTCAGCCACCGGCGGGGCTGAATATCAGGATCAGCGCACCGGTCACCAGCAAATTGATCAGGGTCAACGGCAGACAGACTTTCCACCCGAAGCTCATCACCGCATCGTAACGAGGTCGGGGCAAGGCCGCGCGCAGCAATATGAAGAACCCCACGAACACGGCGGTCTTGAGCAAGAACCACACGATGGGCGGCAGCCAGGGCCCGTGCCAGCCCCCCAGGAACAGGGTCACCATCAGCGCCGACACCAGCACGATGCCCACATACTCGCCGACGAAGAACATGCCCCACTTCATGCCCGAGTATTCGATGTGATAGCCGTCGGCGAGCTCCTGCTCGGCCTCGGGCTGATCGAACGGATGCCGGTGGGTCACGGCGATCCCCGCGACCAGGAAGGTACAGAAGCCGAAGAATTGCGGCACGATGAACCATAGCGTCTCCTGGGCGGCTACGATCTCGCGCATGTTGAACGAGCCGGCCATGGCCACCACGCCCATCAGCGACAGCCCCATGAAGACTTCGTAGGACAATGTCTGGGCGGAAGCGCGCATTGCCCCCAGCAGGGCGTACTTGTTGCCGCTCGACCACCCGGCGAAGAGCACCGCATAGACGTTGATGCCCGCCATGGCGAAGAAGAACAGCAAGCCGATGTGCAGGTCCGCCACGCCCCAGCTGGGCGTGATGGGAATGACCATGAAGCTCAGCAACAGCGAGGCCATGGCGATGGCCGGCGCCAGCACGAAGAGCCCGCGGTCGGCAAAGGGAGGGATCCAGTCTTCCTTGAAGACGATCTTGAGCATGTCGGCGACGATCTGCAGCACACCGAACGGCCCCACGCGGTTGGGGCCGTGACGGTCCTGCCAGAGCCCCAGCAGGCGTCGTTCCACCATGGTCAGCAACGCTGCCGCGCCCACGGCGGCCAGCAGGATCACCACCGCCTGGAACAACGCGAACGCGATCGCGGCGACTTGAGGCGTCCACCAGCTCATGCACTCACCTCCCCGGCCTCGAGCCGTGCCCACTCGGGTGCGGCCAGGGGCAGACCGGCCTGGCTCGGCACACCGACGGTGCCGTCAGGCCACGTCGCGCTGATCGTGACGGGCAACGTGAGGCGCCGTTCGCCGAGGATCAGCGTCATCGCTGCATCGGGCGTCAGGCGCAGCCGCTCGGCGGTACGCGCCGACAGCGTGAAACGCGTCGCGTCCATCCGCGCCTGGATCGGCTCGGCGCGTGCCGAGGTTTCCTCGCCACCGAACAGGCGTGGCTGGGGTACCGCCAGCCACTGCTCGTCACGCGGGGCGAAGGCCGCCGGCAGGTCGCGTGCGTAATCATAATCGCCGGGCAGCGGCGCCAGCAGCCGTACGCCCGGGTCCCCCGCGCGCAGGTGGCCGCCGACCTCGTCCTGAAACTTGTTCCAGGCCTGTGGTGAGTTCCATCCCGGCGCCCAGGCAAAGGCCACTTCGCGGCGTGGCTCGTCATAGCCCGCGTAACCTTCCATGGAAAACGCGAACGGCGTATCGGGGTCCTGCGGAACGCGTGGCTCGCTGACATCGAGGTTGGCGCGCATCGCGGTGCGACCGCTGTAACGGTGGGGCTCGCGCGCCAGACGCAGCCCGTGCACGCGATAGGCCGCGCTCAGCCCCGCGTCGCCGACCGGCGCCAGCACCGAATGCGTGGCGGCCACCTCGCGCGTCACCTCATCCAGCGTGAGCGGCGTCACCGGCTGGCGCTCGACGCTGGCCTTGAGCGCGTTGAGCCAGCGCCAGCTTTCGCGAATCCGTGTTTCCGGACGGATGTAACTGGGCTCGAAGACCTGATAGAAACGCTGGGCCCGCCCTTCCAGGCTGACCAGGGTGCCATCGCTCTCGGCGAAGCTGGCCGCCGGCAGGCCGATGTCCGCTTTTTCCCAGGTCGCGGTCCGCTGATGGTCGAGCACCACCACGCAGTCGGCACGCTGCAAGGCGGGATTCACCCGAGCGGCGGCGGCACGCGTGTAAAGATCGTTCTCGAGAACCACCACGCCATCGGCATCGCCATTGGCCAAAAGATCCAGAGCCCATTCCAGCGACTGTCCGCCGAGCAGGGCCAACCCGGTACTGTTGGCCTCGCGACGCACCAGCGACAGCGCCCCCGCCTGGGCACGGCGCGCCAGCGCACGCGCCACGTTGCCGGCCGCTTCGAGAACCGCCGGCGACCCCAGCGAGCCGCCGGCGATCACCAACGGCCGCTCGGCCGCGAGCAGGGCCTCGCCGATGCGCCGCGCCAACGCCCAGGTCACGTCATCCAGGGCTTCGGGCGCGGGCGCCTCGGCGTCGAGACAATGCGCCACCGCGAACCCCAGTCGCGCGATGTCGTCCGGTGCCGCGTGCAGCGTCCTCTCCGCCAGCTCGTCCAGACCGGTGGCCTCCGGCGTGGCCAGAAACAGCGGATGATGCGCCTCCTGGGCCAGGGTCTTGACCGCCTCGGCATTCCAGGTCGGGATGCCACGCTCGGCGGCCAGCGCGTCGCCACGCGCGTTGATCGCCTGACGCACGGCGAGCGCCATGCGCGCGGCGCTCTGCAGCAGGTCCTCGCCGAGCACCAGCACGGCGTCGCAGGCCTCGATCTCGCGCAGGCTGGGAGACGGCAGGCCGCAACGGGTGTTGAGCTCGCTCATCCGCACCAGCAGCTCGAGCTCGCGGGCATCGATGCCGGTGGAAAAGTTCTCGTCGCCCACCAGGGTGCGCAGCATGTGGTTGCTTTCCAGGCTCGCGCGTGGCGATCCGATACCGATCACGCGCCGTGCGCTGCGCAGCCCGTCGGCGGCACGATCCAGGGCATCGTCGATTTCCAGGCTGATGGTACCGCCCACCACGCCGGCCGCGCCGGGCCCAGCATCGACGCGCTGGCGTTCGCGCCACTCCGGCACTCGGGGGCGATCCTCACGGTTCACGTAGCCGTAGCCGAAGCGTCCGCGATCACACAGGAAATAATGGTTCACGTCGCCGTGGTAGCGGTTCTCGATACGCCGAATGTCGCCGTAACGCTCGCCGGGGCTGATGTTGCAGCCCACCGCGCACTGATGACAGACGCTGGGCGCGAACTGCAGGTCCCATTTGCGGGTGTAATGTTCGGAGTGGGTCTGATCGGTGAATACCCCGGTGGGGCATACCTCGGTGAGGTTGCCTGAAAACGGGCTTTCCAGCGTGCCCTCCTGAAAACGCCCGAAGTAGATGTTGTCGTGCGCCCCGAAGGCGCCCAGATCGCCGCCACCGGCGTAATCCTGGTAGAAGCGCACGCAGCGATAGCAGGTAATGCAGCGGTTCATCTCGTGCGCGATGAACGGCCCCAGGTACTGGTTCTTGTGGGTACGCTTGCGAAAGCGGTAACGGCGACTGTCGTGGCCGGTCATCACCGTCATGTCCTGCAGGTGGCAGTGACCGCCTTCCTCGCAGACCGGGCAGTCGTGCGGGTGATTGATCATCAACCATTCGATGACGTTGGCACGAAACGCCTTGGCTTCCTCGTCCTCGATGGAGATATAGGCATCGTCCTGCACCGGCGCCATGCACGACATCACCAGCATGCCCTGCGTGTCATCGGCGTTCTTGTACTGCTTGACCGCGCACTGGCGGCAGGCACCCACGCTGCCCATCGCCGGATGCCAGCAGAAATACGGGATATCCAGCCCCAGCGACAGGCAAGCGTGCAGCAGGTTGTCGGCGCCGTCGACTTCGTAGTCCCGGCCATCCACGTGAATCGTTGCCATTATCGCTCCTCGCCCGTCGTCATCGTGCCCTCGTTCATACGCTACCCACCGGGATCGGATCGGCATGCGCGACGCCCTGGCCGCGCGTGACGCCACGCTCGAATTCCTCGCGGAAGTAGTGAATCGCCGACGCCAGCGGCATCGCCGCGCCCGGCGCATGAGCGCAGAAGGTCCGCCCCGGGCCCAGATCCACGGCCAGCGACTCCAGCAAGTCGATATCGCCACGCTCGCCCTCGCCGGCTTCCAGCGCCTGCAGGAGCTTGACGCTCCAGGGCAGGCCATCGCGGCACGGCGTGCACCAGCCAC
The DNA here is from genome assembly GCF_039830575.1 of Chromohalobacter sp. NCBI lineage: Bacteria > Pseudomonadati > Pseudomonadota > Gammaproteobacteria > Oceanospirillales > Halomonadaceae > Chromohalobacter > Chromohalobacter sp. The sequence continues at coordinate 85,745 of NZ_JBDOOX010000017.1, forward strand.
AGGATTCGCGAGCGAAGAACTCTTCCAGGTTGCGCGTCAACGACACCACGCTCTGATCGTCGGCCACCACGGCGATGAGCCCCGTGCCCAGACGGCTGCCGGCGTTGCCGATGGTGTCGAAATCCAGCGCCAGCTCGAGGTGTTCGGGCAGCAGGAAACCGGTACTGCCGCCGCCCGGCAGCCAGGTCTTGAGCGTGTGCCCCTCGCGCATGCCGCCGGCCCGTTCCATCAGCTCGGTGGCCGGCGTGCCCATGGGCAGCTCCCACAAGCCGGGCCGCTTGACCTTGCCGGAAACGCCGTAGAGCTTGGTGCCGCCATCGCCGCTCTTGCCTTGCGAGAGCCCCTGATACCAGTCCGCGCCGTGCAGCACGATGGATGGCACGTTGCACAACGTCTCGACGTTGTTGACCACGGTGGGCTTGCCCCAGGCCCCGCTTTGGCCCGGAAAGGGCGGCTTGGCCCGGGGGTTGGCACGCTTGCCTTCCAGCGAGTTGATCAGCGCGGTTTCCTCGCCGCAGATGTAGCGGCCGGCGCCGGTGTGCAGGGCGATGTCGAAGTCCCAGCCGCTGCCGGCGACATCTCGGCCCAGCCAGCCGGCGGCACGGGCCTCGTCCAGCGCGCGCTGGACCGTGCGTGCGGCGTCGACGTATTCGCCGCGCATGAAGATGTAGCCCTGGTAGGCGTTGTTGGCGAAACCGGCCAGGATCATGCCTTCGATGAGCAGATGCGGCTGCTGCTCGAGCAGCAGGCGGTCCTTGAAGGTCCCGGGCTCCATTTCATCGGCGTTGCAGACGATGTATCCCCGCGGGATGCCCTCGCCCTGCATCGTCAGGCTCCACTTGAGCCCGGCGGAGAAGCCGCCGCCGCCGCGCCCGCGCAGGTTGGCGGTCTTGAGCTCCTCGATCAGCGTCTTCGAGGTCAGGTCTCGAAAGGCCCGCTCGACGCTGGCGTAGCCTTGCTGCTCGCGGTAGGCCTCGAGCATCACCGGGGTGCCGTCGTCGTTGAGCCGAAAGGTCAACGGATGCGTTTCGGGGCGGCGCTCGTCACGGTCTTGCAGAATCCGGCTCATGCCTCGTTCTCCCAGTTCATGCGTACGCCTCCAGCAACGTGGGGATCTCCTCGGGCGCGACCGGCCCGTGAGTATCGTCGCCGATCATCAACGCCGGACCGCGATCGCAGGCACCCAGGCAGCACACCGGCAGCAGCGTGAAACGACCATCCGGCGTGGTCTGTCCGAAGCCGATGCCCAGGTGCTCGAAGAAGGCATCGCGCAGCGCCTCGTAGTCGGTCAGAAAGCAGGAACTGCTGTCGCACAGCAAGATCACGTGACGCCCCACCGGCTGCCGAAAGATCAAGCTATAGAAGGTCGCCACGCCCTCGACGCTGGCGGGGGATACGCCCAGTTCACGGGCAATGGCGTCGATGGCCGCGTCCGGAACCCAGCCATGACGCCTCTGCACGATCTTGAGCGCCTCGATGCTGGCCGCCTGCGGATGCGGGTAGTGGTCGCGCTCATGGGCGATCGCCGCCCGATCCTCGTCGTGGAGCACGAAAGCGTCGGTGGCGATGGGCGTGGCGGTGGAAGTCGAAGTCTGTGTCATGTCAGCGGTCCACATCAGCCATCACGAAGTCGATACTGCCCAGGTGAGCGATCAGATCCGGCACCAGGGCGCCGCGTACCGCCGCCGGGATCTGCTGCAGGTGCGGAAAGCTGGGCGTGCGGATACGCGTACGATAGCTCATGGTGTTGCCATCCGCGGTCAGGTAATAGCTGTTGATGCCCTTGGTCGCCTCGATCATCGACAACGATTCGTTGGGCTTGAGCACCGGCCCCCAGGAGACCTGCAGGAAATGGGTGATCAGCGTCTCGATATGCTGCAGCATCTTTTCGCGCGGCGGCGGCGTGGTCAGCGGATGGTCGGCCTTGTAGTCGCCGGCGGGCATGTGGTCGACGCACTGCTGGATGATGCGCAGGCTCTGGCGCATCTCGTCGATGCGCAGCTGGCCGCGATCGAAGACATCGCCATTGGCGCCCAGCGGCACCTCGAAATCGAAGTTCTCGTAGCCCGAATAGGGGCGCTGCTTGCGCAGGTCGAAATCGCAACCGGTGGCACGCAGGTTGGGGCCGGTGACGCCCCACTCGAGGGCCTCGCGCGTGGTGAACGCTGCCACCTGCTTGGTGCGCTCGCGGATGATGGCGTTTTCCATCATCGCGCGTTCGTACTCGACGAGCCGCTTGGGCATCCAGTCGAGAAAGCCCTGGACCAGCTTGTCCCAGCCCCTGGGCAAATCGTGGGCGGTGCCGCCGATACGGTACCAGGCCGGGTGCATGCGGAAGCCGGTGATGCCCTCGATGACCTCGTAGGCCTTCTGGCGGTCGGTGAAGGTGAAGAACACCGGAGTCATCGCGCCCAGGTCCTGCAGGTAGGTTCCCAGAAACAGCAGGTGACTGTTGATGCGGAACATCTCGGCCATCATCACGCGGATGGTCTTGGCCCGGTCGGTGACCTCGATCCCGGCCAGCTTTTCCACCGCCATCACGTAGGGCAGGTTGTTCATCACCCCGCCGGTATAGTCGATGCGATCGGTATAGGGAATGTAGCTATGCCATGACTGACGCTCGGCCATCTTCTCGGCACCGCGGTGGTGGTAGCCGATATCGGGAACGCAGTCGACCACGACCTCGCCGTCGAGCTGCAGGGCGATGCGGAATGCCCCGTGCGCGGAAGGGTGGTTGGGCCCCAGATTGAGAAACATGTAATCCGTGTTCTCGCTCTGGCGCTGCATGCCCCACGCCTCGGGATCGAAACGCAGCGCCTCCTGCTCGGTGCTCTGGCCTTCCACGGTCAGCGTGTAGGGATCGAATTCGGTGGCGCGAGCAGGGTAATCCTTGCGCAGCGGGTGCCCGTTCCAGGTGGGCGGCATCAGCAACCGTGTCAGGTGCGGGTGGCCACGGAAATCGATGCCGAACATGTCCCAGACTTCGCGCTCGTACCAGTTGGCGTTGGGATAGACGCCCGCCACGCTCGGCACCTCGAGGTCGCGCTCGGACAGTGCCACCTTGAGCATGATGTCGCGATTGCGCGAGATCGACATCAATTGGTAGAAGACCGTGAAGTCCGCCGGGGGCAGATCCTCGCGATGACTGCGCAGGCGTTCGTCGATGCCGTGCAGGTCGAACAGCATCTCGAAGGGCTCGGGCATGTCCCGCAGGAAGTTCAGCACCTCCAGCAAGTACTCGCGGTCGAGCCACAGCACCGGCATGCCGGTATGGGTCGCCTGTGCGACGAAGACGTGCTGGCCGAAACGCGCGAACAACGCCTGGACCACCGGGTCCTCGGCATGCGCGTGTTGGGCAGTGGGCGATTGGGCAGCGCTCATGATCGGTTTTCATTCCCCGGCAACGTGAGTTCGGCTTCGGACGATGGCAGCACTTCTCGGAACGACGGCTTACACCTCGTCCGGGGAGCGCAGCTCCGTCACGGCGATGCGTCGATCGCGGTTCGCCTCGCGTTGCGAGGGCATGTCGGCACGGTACACGCCCTGGTCGCCGACCACCCAGGAAAGCGGACGCCGCTCTTCCTGGATCGAGTCCTGCAGCAGCTGCAGCCCTTGCAGGAAAGCCTCGGGGCGCGGCGGACAGCCGGGCACGTAGACGTCGACGGGGAGAAACTTGTCGACGCCCTGCACCACCGAGTAGATGTCGTACATGCCCCCGGAATTGGCGCACGAGCCCATGGAGATCACCCACTTGGGCTCGAGCATCTGATCGTAGAGCTGCTGGATGACCGGCGCCATCTTGATGAAGCAGGTACCGGCGATGACCATGAAGTCGGCCTGACGCGGGGAGGCGCGAATCACCTCGGACCCGAAGCGCGCCACGTCGTGGGGTGCGGTGAAGGCAGTGGTCATTTCCACGTAGCAGCACGACAGGCCGAAATTGTACGGCCACAGGGAGTGCTTGCGCCCCCAGTTGACGGTGGAATTGAGCACATCCTCCAGCTTGCCCGTGAAGACGTTGCGATGCACTTGTTCCTGCATCGGGTCGCTGGTGGACTCACGCCGCCCCAGCGGATAGCTTGCGCCATCCGGAGCCGGCTCTTGATCCGCTCGCGTCAGGGTATATTGCATGATGCGCCTCGAAACATCTGAAAACGAAAATCGGTATCCGGCGCCGTACCGGCCGACGCCGGCGGGTGATCGCCCCCTCGGGGCGCCACCTTCAGCGTTGCGTCACGATATCGGGCGACCGGCCGCGCTTGCGTGGCGCCCACTCGAGGGCACCGACGCGGCTGTCGTACACCAGACCCGCCAGCAGGATGAAGATGAACACGGCGGCGCCCGCGAAGCCTTCCCAGCCCACCTCACGGACCGACACGGCCCAGGCGAACAGGAAAACGGCCTCGATATCGAAGATCACGAACAGCATCGCGACCAGATAGAACTTGACGGAAAAACGTTGGCGCGCGCTGCCGGTACCGACAACGCCCGATTCGAAGGGGAGGGACTTGCTGGGGCCGCGGCTGCGGCCACCGAGCAGGCTGGCTGCACCGATCATCAAGGCGCACAAGGCGAACACGGCTATGATGAATAGCCCCGTGGCCCAATACTGGGCGATCAGCGCAGTAGCCTCGTCGGTCATTGCCATGCCTCACAAGCGACGGATGACGCGGGAAGGCGCCATCCCGGTATTCGTTATCATCGAGGTGTCACGGACCCCGGCACGCCATTCACGCTGCCGACGCGTGGCGAGTCCCTACGAGTCTAGGGGATATTCCGACACCTGTCAGGGGCGTGTGGAGAAAGCTAGTAAATTAACATCGCCTGCAACGAGCACCGCACGCCGCCGTGCCCCTGCAAAGTGAACCCCCACTCACGCGGCAGGCCATGGGAAGCTTCACCTTCTTCAACGACCGCTGATATATTCCACGCGCATGGCGTCGATCCGTGTGTCGACGAAGGTATGAGACGCAAACGCCCTGCCTCACCACCGTCTTGCGCCTGGCTGCTCACCCGTCGTTTCCACGCTATCCTGTGCGGATGCCAACTGCCGAGCACGGCCACACAGCGACGCACATATTCCGCGAGACACAGGAACCCAGCGCATGACCTCAGCATCCGCGCCCCCCAATGTCCTCACCATCGCCGGCTCCGACCCTTCCGGCGGCGCCGGCCTGCAGGGCGACATCAAGACCTTCTCGGCGTTGGGCACTTATGCCACCAATGTCGTCACGGCGGTGATCGCCCAGAACACCCAGGGCGTGCAGGCCGTGCATCCGGTACCCGCGGATGTCATCGGCGAACAGCTCGACAACCTGCTGGGTGACGTACGCATCGAGGCGGTCAAGATCGGCATGGTGGCCAGCGAGACGGTCGCCGCGACGATTCGCGATGCCCTGCACCGGCATCGTCCCCGCTGGATCGTGCTCGACCCGGTCATGGTCGCCAAGAGCGGCGACATCCTGGTCGATCGCGCCGGCATCCGCGCGGTACGCGATATCCTGGTTCCCCTGGCCGATGTCATCACCCCCAACCTGCCCGAGGCCGCCGTGCTGCTGGACGCCGAAACGCCCCGCACCACCGAGGCGATGGCCACCCTGCTGCCCGAGCTGACACGCCTGGGCGCCCCGTACGTGGTACTCAAGGGCGGCCACCTCAGTGGCGCGAACTGCCCGGACCTGCTCGCCACGCCGCAAGGCGTGGAATGGCTGGAAGCGCCGCGCATCGCCACCGACAACCTGCATGGCACCGGCTGCGCGCTCTCCTCGGCGGTCGCCGCGCACCTGGCGCACTTGCCGCACACGGTCAGCGACCACGACGCCATTCACGCGGCGATCAGCGATGCCAAGCGCTGGCTGCACACCGCTCTGGACGCCAGCACGCGACTGGCGGTGGGCCAGGGGCGCGGCCCGGTGCATCATTTCCACGCCTGGTGGTGAAAACCGCGGCCGCACGGCGCTCGTCGGCAGTATCACGACCTCGTGAATCGATGATGGCCACGGACTTGCAGAGCCCGCCGGGGGCAGCCATGCTTTGCTGCACCGTGATGCCCCAGGCTGCGGTGACATACTTGCGCATTGCCGTCAGCTCAGCGTGGTGTGGCGAACACCCGCATACCGTCTTCTCGCAGGGAGGGACGTACCATGGCTCAGACCGTGCTTTTGGCGTGTGACCTGTCCGCCGACAACCGTGCCGCCTTCGCGCGCGCCATCAAACTGGCGCATGCCAGCGGCAGCCGCCTGGACATTCTGCATGTCCTCGACCCCTATCTGCCGCGCCAGGCCCTGCGCGACCTGGAGCGCGAGGTCGTCGACGAGCTCGAGCGTCAGCTGACCGACATCCGCGAAGACTATGCCCTGCCGGCGCCCGAGACGCTGATACAGACGGTGACCGGCGCTCCCTATGCCGAGATCATCCGCGAGGCACATGACCGGGACGCCACCATGATCGTGCTCGGCACCCACCGCAAACGCGGTCAGCATGCGCTGGTGGGGGGCACGACCCTCGCGCGGGTCTTGAGCCGCGCGCCCTGCCCGGTGCTCACCGTGAGCCACAGCCCCGAACAGGCCTGGCAGGACGTGCTGGTTCCGGTGGACTTCTCGCTGGCCAGCCGCCACACCTTGCGCGACGTCCTGACGCATTTCTCCGAGGCACGCCTGACGCTATTGCATGCCTGGCACCTGCCGGGTGATGAGGAAATGGGCTCCGACAGCGGCTACGCACGCTGGCGGGAGCGCGAGCTCGCCGCGCGGCGCATACGCCTGGAAGCGGAAATCGACAAACTGATGGAAGAGGTCGGCGACGTGCCCGAACTCGAGCTGGTCCTCGAGCAGGGCGAGCCCGGCGAGGTGTTGATCGACTACCTGCGCCGTCAGCCCCCCGACCTGCTGGCACTGGGACACCAGGACCTGGCGCTGTTCGGCCGCCATCACCCGGCGCCCCTGATCGAGCGCTTGCTCGCCGACGTGCATGTGGACATGATGGTGTGCCGCGCCTGGTAGCGCGAATCTTCACCCCTCGCGTCCACAAGGATCTTGCACATGCGAGCCGTCATCCAACGTGTCCGTCACGCCGGCGTCGATGTCGACGCCCGAACCACCGGCGCCATCGAACAAGGCCTGATGGTGCTGGTCGGCGTGGCCCCGGACGACACCCAGACCCGCGCCGACAAGATGCTGCACAAGCTGCTCGGGCTGCGGGTGTTCAGCGACGAGGCGGGCAAGATGAACCTCAACGTGCAACAGGTCGAGGGCGGCCTGTTGCTGGTTCCGCAGTTCACCCTCATGGCCAACACCACCAAGGGCCTGCGCCCGGGATTCGACGGCGCCGCGCCGCCCGCGCACGGCGAGGCACTGTTCGACTATCTGGTGGCGCAGGCCCGGCACGCCTGGCCATACGTCGCCACCGGCGAGTTCGGCGCCGACATGCAGGTCTCGCTGCTCAACGACGGCCCGGTGACCTTCATCGTCAAGACCTGAGGCTGCCCGGGGCTGAGTCGCGCCGGGATCAGGCGTCGTCCAGCAGTTCCGCCTCGCGTTGCTCGAGCGCTTCCTCGGCCTCGAGCCAACGCTGCTCCAGGGTGTCGAGACGGTTTTGCGCCTCGCCCTGGCGACTCAGCAGATCGCTCAGCTCCGCCTTGCGCGCGTCGTCCTGGTACAGCCCTTCATCGGCCAGCGACGCCTCCAGCGTGGACAGCGCGGCCTGGGCCTCGCTCATCTCGCGTTCGATCTTGTCGCGCTCCCGCTTGAGCGGCCGCAGCTTCTCGCGCAGCTCGGCGGCGGCGCGCCGAGTCGCCTTGCGGTCGCTCTTGGGCGCTTCCGCCTCGGCCTGACGCTCGGCTTTTTCCTGGCGTGCGTCGCGCCGGGCATTCTCGAGCCGAGTCTTGAGCCAGGCATAGTAATCGTCCAGGTCGCCATCGAAGGTCGTCACGCCGCCGTCCACCACGTGCCAGAACTCGTCGACGCTGGCGCGCAGCAAATGGCGGTCGTGGGAGACGATGATCACCGCCCCCTCGAAGCCGGCCAGGGCCTGGGTCAGCGATTCGCGCATCTCCAGGTCGAGGTGGTTGGTGGGCTCGTCGAGCAACAGCAGGTTGGGCTTCTGCCAGGCGATCAGCGCCAACGCCAGGCGCGCCTTCTCGCCCCCCGAGAAGTTGCCCACACCGGCGAAGACATCATCCCCGTGGAACCCGAAGCCGCCCAGGAAGTTGCGCACCTCCTGTTCGCTCGCCGTGGGGGAGAGACGCTGGATATGCACGAAGGGCGTGGCCCCGACGTCGAGATGCTCGAGCTGGTGCTGGGCGAAATAGCCGATCGCCAGGTTGTCGCCGGGCACGCGCTTGCCGTCCAGCAGCGGCTGCTGCCCGGTCAGCGCCTTGATCAGCGTCGACTTCCCCGCCCCGTTGGCGCCCAGCAGGCCGATACGCTGCCCCGGCAGGATGCTCACGCTGACATGTTCGAGCAGCGGCGTCTGCGCGTAGCCCAGCGTCGCGTCGTCGAGCACCAGCAGCGGCGACGAGGTCTTGTCGGCACTCGGCAGGGTGAAGTGAAACGGTGAGTCGGCGTGCGCCACGGCGATGGTTTCCATGCGCTCGAGCATCTTCAAGCGGCTCTGGGCCTGACGTGCCTTGTTGGCTTGAGCGCGAAACCGGGCCACGAAACGCTCGATTTCCTCGCGCCGGGCCTGCTGCTTGGCGGCTTCGGCCTGGGCGCGCGCCTGGCGCTCGGCACGCGTGTGCTCGAAGCGCGAATAGTTGCCGCGATACAGCAGCAACTGACGCTGCTCGAAATGCACGATGTGATCGCACACCGCATCCAGGAAGTCGCGGTCGTGGGAAATCAGCAACAGCGTGCCGGGATAACGCGTGAGCCACTGCTCGAGCCACAACAGCGCATCGAGATCGAGGTGGTTGGTGGGCTCGTCGAGCAGCATCAAGTCGGAAGGCATGAACAGCGTCCGCGCCAGATTGACGCGCATCCGCCAGCCACCGGAGAAATCCGACAGCGGGCGATACAGATCGTCCTGCGTGAAGCCCAGCCCCACCAGCAATTGCTCGGCACGCGGGCGGGCGGTGTAGCCGTCCAGCGCCTCGATCTCGCCATGCAGCTCGGCTTCGCGATGCGCGGCGCCCTCGGCCTGGGCCGCGGCCAGGGCACGTTCCGTGGCCCGCAGCTCGGCGTGACCGTCGAGCACGTATTCGACCAGGCCTTGATCCAGCGCCTCGACTTCCTGCGCCATGTGCGCGATGCGCTGGCCGCCGGAAAGCTCCACCGTGCCACGCTCCGGGACCAGCTCTCCCAGCAACAGCTTGAACAGACTCGACTTTCCCGAGCCGTTGGCGCCGACGATGCCCGCCTTGGTGGCGTCGTGCAGCGTGAGGTCAGCGTTCTCGATCAGCGGCTGAGTCCCGCGTTGCAGCGCGAGTTGGCGAAATGCGATCATGCCCGCTCCGGTGGTGGTTCAGTGGATTCCGCCGCCATGCCTGCCGGGGCGGCTGGAGATTGCCCATGCATTCTACCCAATTGTGCACCGCATTGCGGACCCCACCGCTGTGGGATTACGCGCTGGCGCTGTATCAACGCCCCGGGGTCGCCGACGCCTGTTTGCAACTGCAGGATACGGCGGGAGCCGATGTCTGCGAGCTGCTTTGGCACTGCTGGCTCGACCATCACGGGGCCGTCGCCACCGACGAGGCCCACGATGCGTTCGCCGAGATACGCGACTGGCAGACCGGCGTGACACAGCCGATACGTCATCTACGCCGCCAGCTCAAGCCACGCGCCCAGCATGAACCGGACGTGGCGGCCTTGCGCCAGCACCTCAAGGAAGCCGAACTGCTCGCCGAACGCGAGACGTTACGTCGGTATCAGGCCATCGCCGAGACGTCGCAGGCCGTACGTGCGCGCCGCGCGGCCGATACCGACCTGGCCACGCGACTGGCGCGCTGCCTGACCACCTGCGGGCCGCCACAACGAGCCGCCCTGACGACGCTGCTCACCCAGCGTGCGGCGCACCGTCCATAATGCCCAGCTTGTACAAGGCGCGCCGACACCCGGAACCACGCATATCACGGATGTGCGGATGCGCCATTGACGAGTGGCGCTCAACCCGCAAACTCTGTACGTTTTATAAAAGCCAGTCCGGTTGATTGCGACACGCATCACGACGCAGCACGGACGTCGAGATCCATGCCATTCGTGCGGCGAATCGGCCATCACAAAAAAGGACTCTACGACATGACATCTTCACAGCCGGCCAATCGCAGTGAACGCGCTAAATCGCGCAGTCCCCTGCTGCGCGTACTGGGGAGCATCGATCATGCCCTGGGCATCGTCGAGCGCGTGATCATCGCCGGTGGTGTCCTGGCCATGGCAGCGCTGATGAGTGGCCATGTCGTCGGCAACCTGCTCTTCTCCCAAGGCATTCCCGGCACCTACGAAGTCACCGAGATGCTCATCGTGGTGATCACCTTCGTCGGCGTCGGCTATGCGGCACGCAACGCCCGGCACATCAGCATGTCCGCCATTTACGATCAGCTCAGCGGTCGCTGGCGAAAGGCACTGCTCATCCTCATCTGCCTGGGCACCGCCGTCTTGATGTTCTATTTCGCCTACAAGTCCATCGGCTATGTCGCGGTCATTCAGGAACGTGGACGCAGCAGCGCATCGCTCCATATTCCGCTGTGGCTCGTCTACCTCGCACTGCCCGTCGGCTTCATCCTCGCCGGCGCCCAATACCTGCTGACCGCGGTCCGCAACCTGGTCAGCGATGACATCTACCGCGCCTTCAACCAGAAAGAGGAATACGACGAGCTGCCTCCGGAAGCGGACGAACACGATGACGCGCGCCGCGACACCTGATTCGCCCCTCCCACACACGACCGCCATCAACGCGAGGACATAAAACAATGCTAACTTGGCTAGCCGTGATCATGCTCGTGTTGCTGCTGCTCGGGTTCCCCATGATGGTTCCCCTGGCGGCGGGCACGCTGTTCATGATGTTCACCGGCATGACGTTTTTCGGGCCCGACCAGGCCGTGAGCTGGATGATCAACGGTATCGGCAGCTGGGTACTCGCCGCCGTTCCCATGTTCATCTTCGCCGCCGACATCCTGACCAAGGGCCATACCGCCAACCGTCTGCTGGATGTCGTCGACGCCTTCACCCGCCACATCCGCGGTGGCTTGCCCATCACCACCGCCGCCTCCTGCGCTCTGTTCGGGGCCGTGTCCGGCTCCACCCAGGCGACGGTGGTGGCGATGGGCGGTCCCATGCGCCCGAGGCTGCTGGCCAAGGGCTATAAAGACGATTTCACCCTGGGGCTGATCATCAATGCCAGCGATATCGCGCTGCTGATCCCGCCGAGCATCGGCTTCATCGTCTACGGCGTGGTGATGAAGACCTCGATCGGCGACCTGTTCCTCGCGGGGATCCTGCCCGGCCTGATGATCCTGGCCATGTTCGCCCTGTACTGTTACATCTATTCGCGCATCAAGGGCATCGAGGCGGAGCCCCGGGCCTCCTGGCGCGAGCGCGCCCGCGCCATCCGCCGGGTGATCCTGCCGATGGGCTTTCCGGTCCTGGTCGTGGGGGGCATATACGGCGGCTTTTTCAGCGCCGTCGAAGCCTCGGCGGTCGCGGTAGCCTATGCGCTGCTGCTGGAGGTGGCGATCTATCGTCAGGTCTCGATCCGCGACCTCGGCAGCCTCGCGCTGTCCACGGGGATGATCACCGCCGTGGTCTTCATCCTGGTCGCCATCGGTGCCGCCTTCTCCCAGACCCTGGGCACCGCCGGCGTGCCGGACAAGATCCTCGGCCCGGTCATCGACGGCATCGGCGACAACCAGTTCCTGGCACTGCTGCTGATCGCCGCGGCCTTCTTCGTCGGCTGCATGTTCGTCGACCCGATCGTGGTCATCCTGATCCTGGTCCCGATCTTCAAGCCACTGGTCGACGCCACTGGCCTGGATCCGGTTCATGTCGGCGTCATCGTCACGCTGCAAGCAGCCATCGGCTCGGCCACGCCACCCTTCGGCTGCGATATCTTCACCGCCATCGCCGTCTTCCGCCGCCCTTACATGGACGTGATTCGTGGTACGCCACCGTTCATCGTGATCCTGGCATTGGCGACGATCATCCTGATCATGTTCCCGCAGATATCGCTGCTGCTGCCGTCACTCGGCGGCGACTGAGCGGCCGACCGGCCTGGGGATACCAGGCCGGCCCCGCACGGCATCCTTCCCGCCAACAGCGACCAGGCATGAAAAAAACCCCGGGAGCCGACGCTCCCGGGGTTTTTTGCTTGCGCCATGCGGCGCGTCGGTCAGGCATCAGCAGCCAGGCTTATTCTGCCTTGTCGCCGGACTGCTCGACATGCTTCAGCACGATGTCCAGCGCCTTCTGGCCACGTTCGCCGACCATGTCGACATAGGTCTGACGCACCGGCTTGGCCAGTTCACGGAAGGCCTCGCGCTCGCTCTCATCCAGATGGATGATGTTGATGTCGCTGTTTTCCTCGATGGTCTCGAGACGCTCGGAGCTGAACTGGGACTGAATGTCGTGCCCCTTCTGCACCATCTCGTCGAGCGTGGACTCGAGCATCTCGCGCTGCTCGTCGGACAGCCCGTCGTACCACTCCTCGTTGCCGATGAAGTTGGCGATGAACTGCGACTGATCGGCGAAGATCATGTAGTCCTGCACTTCATAGAAGCCCATGTTCTCGTGGGCGAAGACCGGCTGGATGTTGCCTTCCGCCTGGCCTTGCTGCAGGGCGCTGTAGAGTTCGCCGTAGGCGATGGTGATGGGAGACGCACCATAGGCTTCGTAGGTCGCCCGCAGCAGGCTGTTGTCCATGACACGAATCTGCAGGTTTTCCATGTCTTCCGGCGTGCGGATTTCCTTGTTCGCGGTCCACACCTGATACCCTTCGGGCAAGGTGGCCAACGGCACCAGACCGCGCTCACGGAACGATTCCTGCCATGCATCGCTCTTGAGGAAGTCGTCCGAGTTGAGGATCTCGGCCGTCTCCAGTTGATCGTTCGGCATGACGAAGTTGAGGCTCATCAACTGGCTTTCCGGAACGGTGCCGCCCAAGAAGCCGGAGCCGAAACCGAGCGGAATCGCGCCGTTCTGGATGGCGTCATACAGCGCCGAGTAGCTCGACCCCCAGGAACCATAAGGCAACAACTCGACCGTGATGTCGCCGTCGCTCTTTTCCTCGATCAGTTTCTTGAACTCTTCCGCATAGCCGTACTGCACGCTGCCCTCGGTCTCTTCGAGACCGAAACGCCAAGTCTCGGCGGACGCCGTGGAAGCGACACCGACCAGGCCCAGAGCCGTGATACTCAGGACGATATTTCGCATTTGCATGGAGTTCCCTCTTTCTTATCAATGTAGATTCAGAGAAGAGCAAAGTCGCTTCAATGTCAAGAGAGCCCCGCCGCGTGGGTGCGCAACGCCGCGCGTGCTGGTAGAGTTGAACGGCGGTGTTTTTGTTTACCTGTTAAGGAGTTTTCATGAAGCGTTTGATGACGGCCGTGGTATTCGGCGGCCTCGTGGCAACGCCGCTGGTGGCCATGGCCGCCCCGGAAAGCGACAACGCCAAGCTGGGCTACAGCCTTGGCGCCACGCTCGGTCAAAGCATGAAGCAGGACGTCTCGGATCTCGATACCGACGCCTTCACCCAAGCGATCAAGGATGTCTACGCCGGTGACGATCTGCAGATGAGCGACGAGGAAATCGCCGCCACGCTTTCCGACTACCAGCAGCAGAAGATGGCTGAACAACAGGCCGAGAAGGCAAAAGTCGCCGAGGAAAACCGCAAGGCGAGCGAGCAGTTTCTCGCCGAAAACGCCGAGAAAGAGGGCGTGAAGGTCACCGATTCGGGACTGCAGTACAAGGTGCTCGAGTCCGGGGATGGCGACACCCCCAGCGCCGGCGATACCGTGAAGGTCAACTACGAGGGCAAGCTGCCCGACGGTACCGTGTTCGACAGCTCCTACGAGCGCGGCGAGCCGATCACCTTCCAGGTCGGCCAGGTCATCGAGGGCTGGCAGGAAGCGCTGCAGAAGATGCAGGTCGGCGATACCTGGATGCTGTACGTGCCCGCCGACCTCGCCTACGGCAAGGGCGGCACCGGTGGCCCGATCGGCCCCAATCAGGCCCTCGTGTTCAAGATCGAACTGCTGGGCATCGAAGACGGCAACGATCAGGACGCCTCCTCGAACGGCGAATGACGTCCGTCACCCACGGCGCCCTTCCACGGGCGCCGTTTCGTTTTCCCGCCGACATCCGCAGACGTCTTTTCCACATCCCCATCGCCCCGCCTGCCTGTGGACAGTTTTGTGGAGTGTCTGTGCCTTAGCCGTGAATGTCGGGGCATTTCGCCCCTGCAGAGTCTTCCTGCCGCCCTGTCCATGCCTCTTCACGCACCACCGACATGCGGCAGATGATCTATAAATCTTTGTTTTAAAAGGGTTTTAAAAACCCCTCCGTAACACGTCTCACGCCGAAGTAAGTATTGGCTTACCCACAAGCCACGCAACCATGCACATCGTGACAATGTGGACAAGTCATTTGATGCGCCTGCTGCCCTAGCGATGGATGTCGAAATCGTACCAGCTGCCCTTGCGCCCATCCGGCGTTTCCAGAATGACCTGAGCACGCCATGGCATGACCGTCTCTGCCCAGGGACGCAATTCGCCGACACCCTGGAAATGGCCCTCGCCGATCGGTTTCATTTCCACACGGGTCAGCCCCATGTTCATGTCGCGCCCGATGAACTCCACGACCACCGACTGCACGTCGAGGCCCGACGTGCGCACGTCGATTCTCAGGGGCTCGTAGGATTCGAACTCCCCCTGCATGCCGAAGCGCAGCGTTCCCTTCAAGCCGATATCGGTACGACACGGCCCCTCGCGCAGATCGCAATGCCAGCGTGGCGGGTACCAGGTCACATCCTCGCGTGAATCGCGCAGGTAATAATCGGCCAGGTAACCGGCCGCCACCAGCACCGTCATCAACGTCAGCAGCGTCAACAGGTTGAGCAGCGGCGGCCTGAGCGGATCTTCTTCGTGATGTTGCATATCGTTAGGTCGAATCCCATCACCCTGAGCATCGCGCTAAGCTTACCAGTTCGTGTGCCAGCCGGCTTGCCAGCAGCCGGACATGGCCAACGTCATGACCACGGAGGCGCGATGAGCGGTGTCAACGAGGCCCTGGGCCCCCTGTTCCTGTTGATTTTACTCGGTGCCCTGCTGGGCTGGCGGCGGATCCCCGGGGACGATTTCTGGCCCGCCATGGAGCGGCTGATCTACTTCCTGCTGTTTCCCGCGATGCTGATCGCGACGCTGGCCACGGCCGATGTGGCGCAAGTGCCGGTCCTGCGTCTGGCGGTGGCACTGCTGGGCACCATGTCGCTGTTCGCGCTGGCGCTCTGGTGCGGCCGTCATCGCCTGGGACTGACGCCGGCGGCGTTTACCTCGCTATTTCAGGGCACGCTGCGCTTCAACACCTATGTCGGGGTGGCCGGGGCCGCCGCCCTGCACGGTCAGGCCGGGGCGACCGTGGCTGCGGTCGCCGTGGCGCTGATGGTGCCGCTGGCCAACATCCTCTGCGTGGGCGGCTTCATCGCCGCCGGTACCCTGGGCACCTCGAGCCTCGGGCGCAGTTTCGCCGCGCTGGCGCGCAACCCCCTGATCCTGGCCTGCGTGATCGGCATCACGCTCAATCTGAGCGGTATTGGCCTGCCGGGATGGCTGGGCGGTGCCGTCGAACTCACCGGACGCGCGGCCCTGCCGCTGGGGTTGATCGCCGTGGGCGTTGCCCTGCGCCCCCGTGCGCTGACCGGTCACGGCCGTGCATTCTGGTGGTCGGCCACGCTCAAGCTCGGCGCCACTCCACTGGTGGTGTTGAGCCTGGCCTGGCTGACCGGCCTCGACCCGGTGAGTCGGGATATCGCCTTGTTGTTCGCCGCACTGCCCACCGCCACCTCGGCGTATATCCTCGCCCGCCAGCTCGGCGGCGATGCCGAGCTGATGGCGGCATTGATCACCGGCCAGACGCTGCTGGCCATGGTGACCTTGCCGGCATGGATGGCGCTGGCAAGTTGAGCGTCAATCGTCGACACGATTGGCACAAGGCGCGCCACGCTGCACGCAGGCCACGTTGTCGAGCGTGACCTCGGCGATCTCGGCCAGCGCCTCCTGGGTGAAAAATCCCTGATGCCCGGTGATCAGCACGTTGGGGAAGGTCACCAGACGCTGAAAGACATCGTCGTCGATGATGTCGTCGGAATGGTCGCGGAAGAACAACGAGGTTTCCTGCTCGTAGACATCGATGGCCAGCCCGCCCAGACGGCGCGCCTTGAGCGCGTCGACCACCGCGCGCGTATCGACCAGAGCACCGCGTGAGGTGTTGAGCAACAGGGCCCCCGGCTTCATCGCCGCCAGGGCCTCGGCATCGATCAGGTAACGCGTATCGTCCGTCAACGGGCAATGCAAGCTGATCACATCGCTCTCCGCCAGCAGGCGCCGGCGCGAGACATACTCGCCACCCAGCGTCGTGAACGCTTCGCTTGGGTAGCGGTCCTCGCCCAGCAAGCGACAGCCGAGACCGGCGAAGATGCGTGCCGTGGCCAGCCCGATGCGCCCGGTCCCGATCACCCCCACCGTCTTGCCGTGCAGCGTCATGCCCAACAAGCCCTCGAGCATGAAGTTGCCCTCGCGTACGCGATTGTAGGCCCGATGCGTGCGGCGGTTCAGCGTCAGCAGCAAGGCCAGGGCATGCTCGGCCACCGCCTCGGGCGAGTAGGCCGGCACGCGCACCACGGCGATGCCCAAGCGTGCGGCGGCCTCGATGTCGACATTGTTGAACCCGGCGCAGCGCATGGCCACGAACCCCACGCCCTGGGTCGCGAGCGCCGTCAGCACGGTGGCATCCAGGGTATCGTTGACGAAGGCGCACACGCCGTCTGCACCATGGGCCAGCACGGCACTCTCCGCGTTGAGCGCCACCTCGTGATAGCCGATCTTGAAACCATGGCGCGCATTCGCCGCCTCGAAGAAACGCCGGTCATACGGCTGGGCACTGAACATGGCGATATGCGTCACGAAAGCCTCCCGATGCACCCAAGTGAAAAATATTCTCGTTACGCTTGACGACTCAAATGAGAATGGTTTACCTTAACAACCGTGGCGCCGCCAAGCGCCACTGACCTAAGCAGCGAATGTCAGGTTCCTGCCCATGGTTATCTCCTCATCAAGCTAGTCACGGTCTTTGAAGCCGCCCGCCCGGGCGGCTTTTTTTATGCCCGTATCCGCCCCGCGCCGAGCGCGCCGGCACTGTGCCAGCGTCCTCGACTCCCTGCCGTGATCCAGATCAGGTCACCATGAAAAAAACCGCTGACGGGCAGCGGTTTTCAACGAGCAGTGGCGATCACGGGTGGCGCTCACTCCACACGGGCGTAGATCAGGTCCCACACGCCATGACCGAGCCTTTCGCCCCGGCTTTCGAACTTGGTCAACGGCCGAAATTCCGGTCGCGGCACATAAGGCGCGCTTTCGGGCGGCGCCGTGTTGCGGTAGCCCGGTGCTTCCTCCATGACCTCGACCATGTGCTCGGCGTAGGCTTCCCAATCGGTCGCCATGTGCAGATAACCTTGCGGCGCGAGACGCGTGCGCACCAGCTCGACGAACGCCGGCTGCACGATGCGACGCTTGTGATGCTTCTTCTTCGGCCAGGGGTCGGGGAAAAACAGCTGCAGCCCCGTAAGGCTCGACTCGGGCAGGCATTTGTCGAGCACTTCCAAGGCATCGTCACGATACACGCGCAGATTGGTCAAGCCGCGCTTGTCCGCTTCATCGAGCAGCTTGCCCACTCCCGGCGCATGCACCTCGATACCGATGAAATCGGTCTCGGGATTGGCGGCGGCTTGCTCGACGAGCGACTGCCCCATGCCGAAACCGATCTCGACGACGCAGGGTGCGCGGCGGCCGAAGAGCGCCTCCAGCGATTGGCGTCCCTCGGCCACACTCAGGCCCAGGCGCGGCCAGACCTCTTCGAGCCCCCGCGATTGGGCGGCGGTCATGCGTCCGGCACGCAGTACGTAGCTCTTGATGCCGCGCGGCGGGCGTCCCGGCGACTCGGGGGTCGCCGGGGCATTCTCGGAAGAAGAGGAGGAGTCACTCATGGCAAGTCTGCGTTATCGGTCACGTAGCGAAGGCGGCCGGTCAGGCCGCGCGAAAATTCAGGCGTTGATGCGCCCGGCGAAGGGCGATGACGGGCTCGCGGAGGCACGGCGCGGCATGCGCTCGGCAAGATACGCTTCGCGCCCCGCTTCGACCGCCAGTTTCATGGCGCTTGCCATGCGCACCGGCTGACGCGCATGCGCGATCGCCGAGTTGATCAGCACGCCGGCACAGCCCATTTCCATGGCCAGGGCGGCATCCGAGGGCGTCCCGATGCCGGCATCGACGAGGATCGGCACTTCGGCGTTGTCGAGAATGATCGCCAGGGACGTCGGGTTGAGCAGACCGTGCCCCGAGCCGATCAATGACCCCAGCGGCATCACCGCGCAACAGCCCAGGCGTTCGAGCTCCTTGGCGACGATCGGGTCGTCGCTGGTGTACACCATGACATCGAAGCCATCGTTGACCAGCGTTTCGGCAGCCTTGAGAGTCTCGACCACGTTGGGGTAGAGCGTGCCGTCGTCACCGAGCACCTCGAGCTTGACCAGGTTGTGGCCATCCAGCAGCTCGCGGGCCAGCTTGCAGGTACGCACTGCATCCTTGGCGGTATAGCATCCCGCCGTGTTGGGCAGGATCGTATAGCGGCTCGGCGGCACGGCATCGAGCAGGTTGGGCTCATCGGGATTCTGGCCCATGTTGGTGCGACGCACCGCGACGGTGACGATCTCGGCACCACTCGCCTCGACGGCGGCGGCGGTCTCGTCGAAGTCCCGGTATTTGCCGGTACCCACCAGCAGGCGCGACGCGAAGGTGCGGCCGGCGACGGTCAGTGGAATATCCTGGCGCGGATCTGCTGACATGACGAACCTCTTGGCGAACAGGAAAGTCGCCGCACGGCGGCGGCAAGGGCGAACACCGGCATTACGCCGGCGGCCGAATCAGCCACCGCCGATGGCATGCACGATTTCCACGCAATCCCCGGGGGTCAGGCGCGTCTCGGCATGCTGGCTGCGGGGCACGATCTCTTCATTGACTTCGACGGCGATGCGACGTCCGGTCAAGGCAAGCTGATCGACCAGCTCGCTGACCGTCAACTCGGATGCGAACTCGCGGCGCTCGCCGTTGAGCTGAATGTGCATAACGGCCTCTCACATCGTTGGGGAGAGACCGTCATTGTAACGCCAAATGCCGTGCTCAAGAATCCTTGGGCGGCCACACGTCGGCATCCACTTGCTCGGGACGCTTGAGCACCTTGGGATCGAAGCGCGGCTCGCGCACGCCCTCGCGCCGCTGGCGCTCGTAATCCTTGAGCACGCGCATGGCGATCGGCGCCAGGATCAGGATCGCGATCAGGTTGGTGGTCGCCATCAGTCCCATGGAAAGATCGGCGAAGTCCCATACGAAGGTCAGCTGCGACACCGAGCCGATCATCACCATGGCCAGCACGGCCAGGCGCAACGCTTGTACCGCGCCCTTGGCATGGCGCTTGAACATGTACTCGATATTGACCGTGGCGAACGAGAAGTTGGCGATGATCGAGGTAAAGGCGAACAGCAGGATGGCCACGGCGATGAAGATCTCGCCGAAGCCGCCGAAGTGATCCGCCATGGCGTCCTGGGTGAGCTGGATGCCCACGATGTCCTGTCCCGGCGAGTTCGCCATCAGCGTCTCGTAGACACCGGAAAGCAGGATCACCACCGCCGTGCAGCTGCAGATCACCAGGGTATCGACGAACACGCCGAACGACTGTACCAGCCCCTGCGCCGCGGGATGCTTGACGTTGGCCTGGGCCGCCGCGTTTGGCGCCGAGCCCATGCCGGCCTCGTTGGAAAACAGGCCGCGCTTGATGCCGTTTTCCATTGCCGTCTTGATGGCGTAGCCGGCCGCGCCGCCCACTGCCGGCCCGTAGCCGAAGGCACTCTTGATGATCAATGCCAGCATCTCCGGCACCTCGGTGATGTTGACCGCCAGCACCACCAACGCGACCAGCAGGTAGGCGACGGCCATCACGGGCACGATCTTCTCCGCCGTGCGTGCGATGGACTTGAGCCCGCCGTAGATGACCACGGCCACGACACCGACCAGAATCAACCCGGTCAGCCAGTTGGGCATGCCGAAGGCCTGGTTCATGCCCTGAGCGATGGTGTTGGCCTGGGCGCCGTTGAACGCCAGGCCGTAGGCGACCAGCAGGAAGAAGGCGAACAGCAGACTCATCCATCGCCAGCCGAGCGTGCGCTCGATGTAATAGGCGGGCCCGCCACGGAAGACGCCATCCTCGTGGCGCTTCTTGTAGACCTGGGCCAGGGTCGACTCGACGAACGAGGTGGCGAACCCGACCAGGGCGGTCACCCACATCCAGAAGATCGCGCCCGGGCCCCCGACCCACAGCGCGATGGCCACGCCGGCCAGGTTGCCGGTGCCCACACGCGCCGCCAGCGACGTCGCGAAGGCCTGAAAGCCGCTGACGCCTTCGCCGGCGCCCCGGCTGTTGAAGGTCACGCGCGCCATATGCCCGAACAGGCGAAATTGCATGCCGCGCGTCAGCACGGTGAACAACACCCCCGCGCCCAGCAGAAGATAAACGAGGATGTATGACCAGATGAAATCGCTGACAGGGGTCATCACCGCATAGATGGCGTCATGCAGCGATGCGACGAGGCTGGCAAGAGAGTCCATGGATTAACGCTCCATTGTGATTCTTGAGATCGGCAAGGCCGCGACGATACGCCATACCGCAACGCTTGTCATGGCGTAAGCGACGCCATAGGGTAAGCACCAGCGCGGCGATGCCGGGCCCCTCGCCCCCGGTGCTCGCTCACCGTCTCAGCATAGGTCAGTCACATGGGATGCAACATGCACAAGCGTCGTGGATGGACACTCGTCGCCCTAAGCGGCTTGGTCGTGGTCATGGCAGGCGCCTTCGGCGCCCACGCGCTGGGCGACATGCTTCCCCCCGCACGACTCGACGCCTTCACCACCGGCGTGCGCTATCAGGCGTGGCATACCCTGGCCGCCATGGCGGTGCTCCTGTGGCACGCGCAGCACCCTCTGAGGGGCCAGACAACCGTGCTCTGGCTGTGGGGGCTGGGCATGGCGGCGTTTTCCGGCTCGCTGTACCTGCTGGCCCTGACAGGCGCCCATTGGCTGGGGCCCATCACGCCGTTCGGTGGTCTGTTGCTGATGGCCGGCTGGCTGACGCTGGCGATATGCGCCTGGCGTCAGCGCCCCGCTCACTGAGACCTCGCCCCCCACGTCCCAGACGCGCTCAATCGTCATCGCTCTCGTCGGGCAAGGCATAGGTCGCGGTGACGGTTGCCACCGGTTCCTCATCGCCGGCGGGGAACAAACGCACTTCGCCGACCGCCAGGCGCTGGCCCAGCTTGACGATGTGCGCATTGGCGATGAGATCGCGATCGCCGCGGGCGCGGCGCAGGAAGTGGCAGCTGAAGTCCGTGGTCACCGCCATCGGCTCCGGGCCGATCTGGGCCAGAATCGTCACGTACAGGCAGACGTCCGCCAGCCCCATCAGCGTCGGCCCCGAAATGCAGCCCCCGGGCCGCAAGTGCTCATCCTCGATGGCCAGGCTCATGGTCGCGCGCATCTCGCCCACCCCTTCGATGGTGCCCTGGCGGTGCGGAAAGACCTCGTCGAGAAATTCCTCGATGGCGGCGGCGGTCATCACGGTCATGGCAAGTTCTCCCCTGGCAACGGTGCTCGAGACGGCGGCGCAGTGGTCAAGATAGCGCAACATCACCCGAACACACACTACCGTGCGGCCCTCACCGTCTCACCTTCTCCTAAAACGGATTTGCGCCAGAGCTCATGCACCTCCTACAACACCACCTGACATTACCCTGAATCCGCCGGATGGCTTATAAGATTAACCTGACGCCCGCAACTACGCCGGTATCTTCGGTACTCTCCCCACCCTCACGGGACAAATCAGCAGTATCGCCATACTCTTTTTCCCAGTAAGCGCCTACGTAAGGCGCGACGCGGCGGGTCACCTCATAACCCAAACGCATGCCGACACGCACGGAGTTCAGCCCTTCGCCCACGCCAAATTCTTCGACTTCATTGGCGGCCATGGCGATTTCCGTGCGTGGCTGTACATAGAGTCGCTGAGTAAGTCGAAAGTCATATTCTCCCTCGAAACTAGCGGATACATCTCCTTCGTCACTCACTTGCAAGGCTACATCGGTCTCAATTTCATATGGCATAACCCCTTGCAACCCAACGACACCGTAGGTTCGCTCTTCATGATCATCAGAGAACACACCCCCTTGGTAACCCACGCCACCCTGCAGCTCCCAAAAATCGGCAATCAACCGGCTATAGAGTAGCTCCAGGGACTCAAACTCGGCGTCTTCACCGTCTCCCTGAATATTTTCACCTTCCGATTTTACGTACATACGGTTAACGTCGCTGCCGTACCACCCCTGGAAGTCCCATACCATGGCATCCTTACCATTCTCCGGAATACTATATTCAAGCCGATCAAATTGTGCCGTGCCTTGATTATGCTCCACGATAGGGGATGGCCAGCCATCAGGAGCATCGTAACCATCATCAGCTTTAGCCAAGGAAGCAAAGATGAATGCCGCACTCACACCCACGAGGTAAAGTTTTATCTTCATACTGCCTCCTCAAGAAACCTGAACAACGCGGAACATGCCAGCTTCCATGTGGTAAAGAAGGTGACAGTGAAAAGCCCAGCTTCCTTCCGCATCTGCCGTGATAAGCGCGGAGACCCGCTCACCGGGCTTCACGTTCAGGGTATGCTTGCGTGGAATTAACTCACCCTGGCCGTTTTCCAGCTCCATCCACATACCGTGAAGATGAATGGGGTGCTCCATCATGGTGTCATTGATCAAGATCAGGCGCAGACGCTCATCCTTTTCAAAGTGGATAGGGCCTGAGACTTCGCTGAATTTCTTGCCATCGAACGACCACATGTAGCGTTCCATGTTGCCGGTCAAATGCAGCTCCAGCTCGCGGCCGGGGCCGCGCCGGTCAGGCCATGGGGTGAAGGCTTTCAGGTCGCGGTAGACCAGCATACGGCGCTCGTCGGGGTCGATGCCGATGCCTGCCTCGCCATAGCGTGAGCCCGGCTGGGCCTCACCGGCCACAAGCATGCCATTCTCGCGCGTCTTGGCTTTTTCTTTCGCCATGCCGTCGCCGCTGCCGTGGTCCATGCCCTCCATGTCTCCGCCGGACATATTGGAGTGGTCCATGCCCTCCAT
Organism: Chromohalobacter sp.; assembly: GCF_039830575.1. Classification (NCBI taxonomy): domain Bacteria; kingdom Pseudomonadati; phylum Pseudomonadota; class Gammaproteobacteria; order Oceanospirillales; family Halomonadaceae; genus Chromohalobacter; species Chromohalobacter sp. The sequence continues at coordinate 109,172 of NZ_JBDOOX010000017.1, forward strand.
GTCATCTCTGGACATGCCGGAATGATCCATTCCTTTCATGCCCACCATTGCGCCAGCTGCCATCCCTTCCATCCCGCGGTCGGCAATTTGGCGGCGCTTGGGGATTTCAGCCTGCATGCCATCACGTGGGGCCAGGGTGGCACGGGCGTAGCCGCTGCGATCCATTGATTCAGCAAAGATCGTATAAGCTTGATCGTCTTCGGGGGAGACCAGCACGTCGTAGGTCTCGGCCACACCAATGCGGAATTCGTCCACAGGCACGGGTTGCACTGGCTGGCCATCGGCGGCTACCACGGTCATTTTCAGGCCGGGAATGCGCACATCGAAATACGACATCGCCGAACCGTTAATCACTCGAAGGCGCACGCGCTCACCCGCCTTGAACAACGCCGTCCAGTTCTCCTCGGGGGCGCGGCCATTTAGTAGATAAGTGTAAGTGCTACCAGTCACATCGGCGATATCTCGCGAGCTCATGCGCATTTTTGCCCACATTTGGCGCATTTCCACCGTGTCTGAAAAGCCTTTACGCCGAACATCGGCAAAAAAATCAGCGAGAGTGCGTTCCTGAAAGTTGTAAAACCCTTCCATTGTCTTCAGGTTGCGAAATACCGACGCAGGATTTTCGAAGGTCCAATCAGTCAACAGAAGCACATGCTCGCGATCATAACGAAAGGGCTCCGGTTCGGCAGCGTCGATGATCAGAGGGCCAGCATGACCAAGCTGCTCCTGAAGCCCCGAGTGGCTGTGATACCAGTAGGTCCCGTTTTGCTGTACCGGGAAGCGGTAGGTAAAGGTCTCACCAGGCGCGATGCCTGCAAAGCTGATGCCGGGCACACCATCCATGCCGGGTGGCAGGATCATGCCGTGCCAATGAATGGACGTGGATTCCTCAAGCAGATTGGTGACCCGTAGTACAGCGTCTTGGCCTTCCTTCAAGCGAATCAAAGGCCCTGGGCTAGTGCCATTAATGGTAATAGGCCGCGCCTCTTGTCCAGCAACAGGCAAGGACTCACGGCGAATGGACAAGGACACGTTAGGCCCTTCTTCGCTCTCATAGGAATATGTAGTACTCCTGCCCCATGGATTGGCCCAGGCTGGACTCAACCCCAAAGCAGCAGCAGATCCCAATCCGAGGGCAGCTCCTCCTTTTAGCACCTGGCGGCGCGAGAAAGGGCGCGATACAACAGGTGAGCGTGCCATGTGCAACTCCCATTAGGTTTTACATAGCTTGATCCTGCCAGAACAAGCTGAATCAAAACTGAACGAACTGTTACCTCGCTACCTCGGCGAAGGGTAGAATCACCTCTGCGTGCAGACCACCAAGTGAGCTATGAGAAAATTGTGCGTATCCGGCATAGCGCGCAGCTAGCTGAGTCAATATGGACAATCCCAAGCCATACCCCGGATGGCGCTCGTCCAAACGCTTGCCCCGCTCGCCCAACCTAGGCAAATCGCTTTCCGCCACACCAGGACCATCATCATCGATGATTATCACCAAAGTTTCTGTTAACAACCTTATATCGCAGCAGATATAGTGTTTTGCCCATTTGCCTCCATTATCTAATAGTATCCCGAGCATTTCCGCAAAATCATGAGGCTCTACGGGCACCTGATCCCGGTCAACACTGGAATATGTTATCTGGAACTCCTTATCAGGATAAAGGCCACGAAACATGTCTATAAGGCGAGAGCTATCGTTCATTAAATGAGTCACTCTCCCCATATTGGGACCCGCTATTCGAGAGCGGCGCAGCTCAGCATCAAGCTGAGCATTAATATTTTCTATTCTTACGAGAAGCTTGAGGCGGCGATCATCATTAATTGGCCGATTCCCACGAAGCACCTGTGTCACGGCAGCCAATGGTGTCTTCAACGCGTGAGAAAGATTGGCCGCCGACTCACGTGAGCGCTGTAAACGTGAATCTATATCATCCATGAACCGGTTGAGCTGCTCGACGAGGGCATTCAATTCAGAAGGTGCCAGTACTGAAAACCGTCGACGCTTCCCCGCTTGTAGTGCATCCAACTGTTCTCGTAATTCTCTCAATGGCTTCAAGCCACGATTGACTGCCAACATGTTAAGCACTATCAATACTATCAACAATGCTCCTGCGACCGCCCCCACCCACCAATGTAAAGCTGAAAGCCCAGCCTCCACCTGTGAAAAGTCTTCTCCAATAAGCAACACGCCGTTACTATCTTCCCAGCTAAAATGGCGACGATAGACCAGTAAGTGGCGCCCCCCTTCTTCTACTTCTACCAAGGAATCACGGTCGCTTGCGAGCAGTGGAGAAAGCCTTGTCCGCCACTTCGGATCCGAGGCACTAACACTACCGCCAATGGATAGTACATACAGGTGGTGAAAAACTTGATAGCTTTGGCTTACAGACTGTAATGACTCGGGGACCAAGGAGCGTTCTTCACCCAGCTGAGAAACAGCATGATCAGCCTCCCTACGAAGACGCTCACCAAGAAAATCCTTGGCAATATTTTCCAAAAAAAAGCCATGCATCAGCCATGTTACGACCACTACTACAAGCGCTACGCTTCCTAGCCAAGCTAGCAGGCGAAACCGCAGACTGTGCCAATCAATGCGATACAAATAAGTACCCCTGGCCGCGACGTGTTTGTATCAATTCCTTACCTAAATACCGGCGCAGCCGGGCAATATATACCTCCACCAGATTAGATTCAGCTGCATCTTGTTCAAGCGCGTAAAGTTGATCGAGCAAATGATCTTTAGAATGCACACGATCGGGGTGGTGCATCAGGTAACGCAACAGTCGATATTCAGTTGCCGTTAGCGAACGCCAAGGAAGACTTTCTGTACAAACTGATTGCCCAGCCTCATCTAAAGAAACCCCATTAACTGTCAGTATTTGAGACACACTTCCAGAGCGGCGTCTAAGCAATGCTTTAAGCCTCGCCAATAACTCGGCCTCATGAAATGGCTTTGTCAAATAATCATCTGCACCAGTTTCTAACCCGGACACTTTATCTTCCCAAGTATCCCTTGCCGTAAGAACCAAAATAGGCATGCCAACCTTTTGCTTACGCCAATGTGCAATCAAGTCAAGGCCAGAGCCATCCGGCAGGCCAATATCGATAACAGCCAGTTCATAACACTCGGTTGCCACAAGTGACGTGGCCGCTTTTATCGAGTCGGCCACGTCAACGAGGTAACCGTTGTCCTTCAAGCTTTCCGCCAGGCTTTCGGAAAGCAGATCATCATCTTCGAGAAGCAACAGTCTCATATATTCACATCATTTTACTGTAACATTACCATACATGCCTGACTCATAATGCCCTGGGATGTTGCAGGCATACTCTAAGCTTTTATCACTGTCAGGAGCTGTCCAAACCAGCTCTTTGGTCTCACCGGGTTCAATGGTCACCGAAGCCATGCCATCACCACCTTCCGACATATGGTGTCCCCCATCGCCTTCACTCATTTCTTGCATCATATCACGATGTTCCTCTTGAGCAGACTCGTCTCCGATTGTGAACTCGTGTTCTATACTACCCGTGTTAGTGATCTCGAATTTAATGGTTTCCCCGGTAGAGGCCTCAATGTCCTCAGGATCAAACCACATGTCTCCCGCTTCCACCGTGATGGTGCGATCAACGTCAGCGTCACTCACCTTTTCGCTATTTCCATGCCCGGCCGAGGCCCAGGAAGCCGCCGCCAGCGTACTCAACGAGATTGCCAAAAGGCTTGATACCAGATGCTTCTTATACATCAGTGTTCTCCTACAAAAGTGGATGTCTACCCTTTATAGAGGCACAACCTGAAATGATCCTGAATACATCTACTTAGTTTGCTAACAAAAAGCCATGATCATTTCTACAGCTTGACCTTTGGGCTACACAAAGGCTGTACTCTTTACCTTAGGATAGCACTGCCAAGAGGAGCACTGCCAAGAGGATTTTCATGATGAATTCAGAATGTTTCGCTTTAATGGGTTCAATGGGATGGATAGGGTGGCTTATGCCACTAACATTACTGTTACTTATTGGGTTGAGCATTGCTTCTCTCATTAAGTATCTCTTCAGGCGTCCTCATTAAGGATACAGCCATGAAACGACTCCTTGCTCCACTACTGGCATGTAGCTTCTTGGCAACAACGGCCGTGTCGGCAAACGACCTACCTGCCGAGGCAACTCTTTACAAAGATCCAAGGTGCGACTGTTGCACGGCTTATGCACATTACCTTGAAACGCAAGATGTCAAGATCACGATCGTAGATGATGTTGCTCTGGATAGTATCAAGAAGCAAGCAGGAGTGCCCAAGAACCTGGCTTCATGCCATACCCTTGAAATGGGTAAGTATTGGATCGAGGGCCACGTTCCTAAGAAAGCACTAGCAACGCTTTTCTCTAAACAACCAGATATAAATGGCATCGGCCTTGCCGGCATGCCGAAAGGATCCCCAGGCATGCCCGGGGCTCAAGAAGCACCCTTTGAAATCTATGAATTTAAAAATAATAAAAACCATTCTTTCATGACTTTTTAGAAAATATTTTCATCGCAGCCTGGCTTTTAGAGGGGAGCAGCTCCCCTCCTTTTTACACCCGACAAAATCTTAACCGAAGCTATTTCTTTTTCCCTATCATTTTTTCCCAAGTTCCGTCACGATGCACTAGGCGATGCAATATCGCCATAAACACATGTCCTGCAATCAACGCTGTCAGTATATAAGCAAGTGGGCCATGCAGCTCCTGAAAAATCGTATCCCATTTTGTGTCAAGACCTTTTGTCAGAAGAGTATCAAAAACTAAAACGGGATAACCTTGCAATAAGCCACTCAACGGGATAGCGATCAGAACAACGTATATACTAAAATGCCCAAACCTTGCCATTACACTTCTACTTCGTGGCCTATGCTTTCTCTGCACCAACAACCAGATCATACGGAGCAACATTACCCCCAAAATAGAAACCCCTATCGTCATATGCCACGGCTGTACATATTGGCTGAAAATATTTTTGGGGGCCAAGCTGCGCATATATACATCGATTAACTGCACAATCACTAATATAGCAGTTATCCAATGTAATACGCGACTAACAACGCCATAGTATTTATATGAGTCCGTTGCCTTCATTATCCACACCCTATGCTATTTTAGGATTGCACCTTATAAGAAGAACCGGCCAACTCCAGTCAGCCGGCCCTTAATTTACCATGCATCACTTATTGATATTGGGTGTGGAGCTGGTAGGTATTCCGACTTTCATGAGCGCCTCCCATGGTAGTACTTCCAGTAACCATAAGCTGATAATCTCCTGGCTCTAATGACCTGACAAGAGAAAAGTGCCCATCAGGATCTGACGCTGTGGCAACCATTTCTCCTGATGCGTCATAGAGCACCGCCCTCAGATAGTTTCCACGGCTAGAACTACCAGCATAGTGCTCACTTGTTACTGTTAAAGTAGTCGGCTTATCAATAGACACAGCATATCGGTTTTCGTTGCCATTGCTAATCATCTGACTCGATGAAATACCATCTTCTAGCGCGGGAACGCCACCATCATGACCAACGCTCGCAACAGCAGGAATTGCTAACACGCTGGAGATAAGAGCTGTCAATGCAATCATTTTCACTTTCATGGCACACCTCATTTCATTGGGTACAAATACTTTATATCCCATAAAGCTGAAATGAGTATTAAAAACACCCTTACACTATGCGGCAGCCATGTGCAGCCTGACGAGCGACGTAGCTCGCCAAACTTTTGCGTTCAAAAGCGGCAAAAATTCTGACATGACAGAAAACGGGATGCCAGGTTCAGATGATGAGCGCCGAGAAAAGAGTTAGCCTCGGCGCCCAGCTCAGATCAACCCAACTTTGCCTTGTGCACCGCGCGCCAGTGATGCAGCAGCGGCTCGGTGTAGCCGGCGGGCTGCTCACGCCCCTTGAAGATCAGGTCGGATGCCGCCTGAAAGGCGCAGGACTCCGCCAGGTGCGAGGTCATCGGCGTATAGTCGGGATCGTGGGCATTCTGGTCGTCGACCACCTTGGCCATGCGCTCCAGCGTCTCGCGTACCCGTGCCTCGCTGACGATGCCGTGATGCAGCCAGTTGGCAATGTGCTGACTGGAGATACGCAACGTCGCGCGATCCTCCATCAGCCCCACGTCGTGGATGTCCGGCACCTTGGAGCAGCCCACGCCATGCTCGACCCAGCGCACCACATAACCGAGGATACCCTGACAGTTGTTATCCAGCTCCTGCTGAATCTCGTCGTCGGACCAGCTCGGGTTCTTGTTAGCGCCCGAAGCCGCGCTTTCGACCACCGGCACGGTGAGCAGATCGTCGAGAAAGTCGCCACCGGGCTTGGCCTCCAGTTCACGCTGAATCGTCGCGACATCGACCTGATGGTAGTGCAGGGCATGCAGCACGGCGGCGGTGGGTGACGGCACCCAGGCCGTGGTCGCACCGGCCTGGGGATGCCCGATCTTCTGCTCGAGCATCGCTGCCATCAGCTCCGGCATGGCCCACATGCCCTTGCCGATCTGCGCCCGGCCGCGCAGGCCGCACGCCAAGCCGGTCTGGACATTGTTCTTTTCGTAGGCCGCGATCCACTTGGTGCCCTTCATCTCCCCCTTGCGCAGCATGGGGCCGGCTTCCATGGCGGTGTGCATCTCGTCGCCGGTACGGTCGAGGAAGCCGGTGTTGATGAACGCCACGCGGGACGACGCCTCGTGAATGCACGCATCGAGGTTGATCGAGGTACGCCGTTCCTCGTCCATGATGCCCATCTTGAGGGTATCGCGCGGCAGGCCCAGCATGTCTTCGATGCGCATGAACAGGCTGTTGGCGAAGGCCACTTCCCTGGGGCCGTGCATCTTGGGCTTGACGATATAGACCGATCCCGTCCGGCTATTACGCTTGGCCTCCGGTGCCGTGGCGGACGGGGCTGCGCCGTCGCCTTTCTTGAGGTCGTGAATCGCCAGCAGACTGGTGACCACGCCATCCAGCATTCCCTCGGGAATCTCGTTGCCATCGCCATCGAGCACGGCCGGCGTGGTCATCAGATGGCCGACATTGCGCACGAACAGCAAAGAGCGTCCGGGCAGGCGCAACTCGCCACCGCCGGGGACCGTGTAGTCGCGGTCCGGATTGAGGGCGCGCGTCACCGTCTTGCCGCCCTTGTCGAAGCGCTCCTCGAGGTCGCCCTTCATCAGCCCCAGCCAGTTGCGATAGACCAGCGTCTTGTCGTCGGCGTCCACGGCCGCCACGGAGTCCTCGCAGTCCATGATGGTGCTCACCGCCGCCTCGACCAGCACGTCCTTGACGTGGGCCGGATCGGTCTTGCCGATGGGGTGGGTGGCGTCGAACTGGACTTCCAGATGCAGGCCATGATTGGCGAGCAGCACCGCCGTGGGCGCCTGTGCCTCGCCTCGGTAACCAACCAGTTGCGCAGGATCGGCCAGCCCCGTCTCACCGCCGCCCTGCAGGCTCACCACCAGCTTGCCGTCACGCAGAGCATAAGCGCTCGCCTCGGCATGCGTGCCCTCGGCCAGGGGGGCTGCCTGGTCGAGCACACCGCGTGCGTAGGCGATGACCTTTTCGCCACGCTTGGGGTTGTAGCCCTGGCTTTTTTCGGCGCCGTCCGTCTCGGGAATCACGTCGGTGCCGTAGAGCGCGTCGTAAAGGCTGCCCCAGCGCGCATTGGCGGCATTGAGGGCATAACGCGCGTTGCTTACCGGCACCACCAGCTGGGGCCCCGCCTGCACGGCGATCTCGTCATCGACATTGGCGGTGGTGGCCTGCACCTTGGCCGGCGCCTCGACCAGATAACCGATGTCCTTCAGGAAGGCACGATATGCGGCCATGTCCCGCACCGGCCCGGGGTTCGCCTTGTGCCAGGCGTCCAGTTCGTCCTGCAGTCGCTCGCGCTCGGCCAGCAGGTCACGGTTGGTGGGCATGAGCTCGTGGACCAGGGCATCGAACCCGGCCCAGAAGGCCTCGGGGTCGACGCCCGTTCCCGGCAACGCTTCGTCGTTGATGAAACGGTCGAGCTGGCTGGCCACCTGCAAACGATGGCGTGTCGTACGGTCTGTCATGCGGCTCTCCTCGGGCATCGCCTCAAACGTGGAAAATAATTCCACAAATTAGACCGAAATGGGCGTCCTGTCATCTCCCCCATTGGTCTGAGCGTGTACGCATCGCCCCCTGCCGCGCGACACTGCCCATCTCGCAGGACAAGACACCGCCATTTCCCGGTAGCTTCAAAGCCTTGCGGGCGCTAGCATGGACATCACCGGGAGAACCGCATGACCGACTTTACCCACTTGCAACACCTAGGCCCGCTGGCGCCGATCGGCCTGCCGCCCTCGTCGGCGATGGCCGCCTATCTCGATCATTACCGCCTGACGCCCTTGCTGGCCGAAGACGTCGCATTGCACGCCGGTTTCATCGAGGCGCGGGGCTTCCGACTATGGGCCCAGGTGTGGAGTCCGCCCGACCCGCAGGGCACGATCTTCGTGGTCCACGGCTACTTCGATCACCTGGGACTCTACCGCCACCTGCTCGAGCTGGTACTGGCACGCGGATGGCGGGTGGTGATGTGGGATCTCCCCGGCCATGGGCTGTCCAGCGGCGCGCGTGCCTCGATCGACGACTTCGACGATTACGTCAGTTGCCTGAGCGTGCTGACCGAGGAGGTCGCGCGCCTCGACGTCGCCGACGCGCCCTGGATCGGGATCGGCCAGAGCACCGGCGCGGCGATTCTGGCCACCGATGCCCTGACCCAGGGCCACCGCACCCACTGGGCCGGCCTCGCCCTGCTGGCGCCGCTGGTGCGTCCCTGGGGCTGGCAGCAATCCGGCTGGCTGCACCGGGTGGTCAGCCCCTTCGTGCGTTCGGTGCCGCGACGGTTTCGCGCCAATACCACCGACCTCGGTTTCGCCGATTTCCTGCGCAGTGGCGACCCCTTGCAACCCGATCGCCTGGCCCTGACCTGGGTCAGCGCCATGCGCGACTGGATTCCCCTGCTGCTGTCCATGCCACCCAGTGACTTGCCGGTGTTGATCCTGCAGGGCGAACAGGACCTCACCGTGGACTGGCAGTGGAACCTGGACACCCTGCTGGGCAAGTTCCCCAACGCCGAGATACACCGCCATCCCGACGCGCGGCATCATCTCGTCAACGAAGCCCAGTCCATCCGCGATACGCTTTTCGAGGAATTGGCCGCCTTTCTGGCACGCTACGAGCGGCAGGCCGGCACCTCGCGGGGCACGTCCGCCGACGCCTGCTCACGGGAATCGCCATGAGCCGGCACCGCGTGCGTCCTCGCGTCTGGCTCCTTGCGCTCTGCCTGTCGCTGGCGGGGTGCGCGGGGCTCGATGAAGAACCGCGCAACATGCGCCAGGCCGTGTACGGCATGAGCAGCCAGGCCGCCGAGGCGCTGCTTGCCTCGCCCCCCTGGTCGGGGATGTCGCAGGACATGGTCGTGATGCTCGCGCCGCCGACGGTCGACGCGACGCTCGGCATCAGTGCGGGAAGGCTCACCGAGACGCTGGGCCGCGCACTGCTGGCACTGGAGGACGGTCCTCAGGTCCTCGACTGGACGCCCTCGATGATGGCCGACGACGCGCCGGCCAATCACTGGATCCTCGAAAGCCGCCTGGACGGCAACGGCGTGATCCGGCTGTCGGATCGCGAGCTGCTGCCCTATCAGTGGGAAATCACGCTACGCCGCCCCGGTGAGGAGGCCCCCAGCTGGCGGGCCACCCTCGCCGGGGCACTGGATGCCAGCGCGTTGTAGCCGGCACGGGCCCGGCCACGTTGTTTCAGGCCCGTCACGGTCGCACAATGCGCCTTTTGCCCTCAGGAGTCTTGCATGTCCCGCTATGCTCGCCACCTAGACCGCTCGGGCCCGACCAATCCCTTCCCCGGCCTCAAGGCGCTGGAGCGCAAGCTGGGCCGAGAAGTCCCCCATCGGCTGGGCTCCAACGAAGGCCTCGACATGCCGCACCGGGCGCTCAAGGCGCGCTTTGGCGACGCGGTCGCCGAGCTTGCCCGGGCCTACGGCGACGCCGAGGCCATAGAGGTGCGTCAGCGGCTCGTCTCGCTGCTCGGCACGCCACTGGAGGCGCTGCTGGTCGATGCCGGCGCCGACAGCCTGATGGCGCTCGCCCTGCGCACGCTGTGCGACCCCGGCAGCACGGTGATCGCCAGCGCGGGCACCTATCCCACCTTTCGCTACTTCGCCGAGGGGCAAGGATGTCGCCTGATCGAGGTCGACTACCACGACGCCCCCGGCAGGCTGGCGCCGGATCTCGACGCCCTGGCCGCCAGAGCGGTGCATGAACAAGCCCGCGTGGTCTATCTGGCCAACCCCGACAACCCCAGCGGTCACCTGCACAGCGATGCCGACGTCCTCGCGCTGCGCAATGCCCTGCCCGAGGACTGCACGCTGTTGCTCGACGAGGCCTATCACGACTTCCGTGACGATGCCGACGCCCCCGCCGCCGGTGAGGTGTGGCCCGGCGTGGTGCGTCTGCGAACCTTCTCCAAGGCCCATGGTCTGGCCGGCCTGCGGATCGGTTACACCATTGCCGAACCGGCACTGATCGACATCATGCACAAGGTGCGCATTCATTATGCCGTCTCGTCGCTGGCCCTGGCGGCCGCCGAGACCGTGCTCGATCACCCGGAGGAAACCGCACAACACATCCGGGACGTGAACGCCCGTCGCGATGCCCTGGCCGACCACCTGCGAACGCTGGGCGCCGACGTGCCACCCAGCGCCACCAACTTCATCGCCGTGCGCCTGCCCGACGCGGACCTTGCCGCCCGCGTGCACCGCGAGCTGCTCGAGGCCGGCACGCTCGTGCACCGCCCCGCGCATCCGGCGCTGGGCCACGTGCTGCGCATCAGTACGCTCGAGGACGCCCTGGTGCCCGGCCGACTGGCCGCGCTGGAGTGCGCACTCGAGCCACGGGCCTGAGCATGACACGCGGCTGGGTGGCATCGCTGTGGCACGGGGTCCTGGCCAGCCTCATGGCGCTGCTCATCATTGCCAGCAGCGGCTGGGCGGTGCTGGCGCTGTGGTACCGCTTGCCCGGCCCCGTCGCGCTGCGCTACGTCGCCGCGGGGATATGGATCGCCGCCGCGCTGGCGTGCTGCGTCGGGCTCTTCGTCAAGGGCTGGCCACAGCGGGCGATGCTGGCCTATGGCATCCTCTATCTCGTGCTGTGCGTCTGGTGGGTCTCGATCCAGCCCGCCTCCGATCGCGACTGGGCGCCGGATGTCGCCCATATCGTCGACGGCATGCGCCAGGACGATCATCGCGTCACGCTGGAAAACGTGCGTCACTTTCAATGGCGCACCCCGCAGGACTTCGACGAGCACTGGGACACCCGCCACTATGACCTGGACCGGATACGCTCCGTCGACCTGCTGGTGTCCTACTGGATGGGCCCCGCCATTGCCCATACGCTGGTCAGCTTCGGCTTCGACGATGGGCGCCACGTCACCTTCTCGGTGGAAATCCGCAAGGAGCGCGGCGAGGCCTTCTCGACCCTGGGCGGCTTCTTCAAGGAATATGAAGTCAGCATCATTGCCGCCGACGAGCGCGACATCGTGCGACTGCGGACCAATGTGCGCGGCGAGGACGTCTATCTATATCGTGTGAAGATGTCCAAGCCGGTCATGCAGGACCTGTTCCTCGCCTATCTCGACGAGGCCCACCGGCTGCAACGCGAGCCGCGCTACTACAATACGCTCACCACCAACTGCACCACGCTGGTCTACGACATGATGCGGCGCATCGTCCCCGGGCTGCCCTTCGACTATCGCCTGCTGCTCTCGGGCTACCTGCCCGAGTACGTGCACAGTGTCGGTGCACTGGCACCGCACGTGCCCTTCGCAAGGCTCAAGGCCGCCGGTCACATCAACGCCCGCGCCCTGCAAGCGGACGACGCCGAGGACTTCTCCGCCCGCATCCGCGAGGGCATCCCCGGCGCCGATGCGCCCTCCTACGACATGAATGACCGGGACATGAAGGACTAGCTGCCCGCGCTGCCCCCGATCAGCCGATCCATCTGACGGTAGCCGATGGCTTCCATCAGCTGCGGCTGGCGGGGGCGGGGCTCCTCGGCGAGGTCGGCGAGCGTGAGGGCGACGCGCAGCACGCGGTGGTAGGCGCGGGCGGAGAGGTTGAGGCGATTGAGCACGTCGGCCAGCCAGGTGCGCTCCTGCCCGTCCAGGGCGCAGAGCTCCTCCAGCGCGCTGCCAGGCAGGTAGGCGTTGAGCGCACCGCGCTTGGCCTGGCGCCGGCGCGCGGCGAGCACGCGCTGTCTGACGGCCTCGGAGCTTTCGCCGCGGCGCTGCTCGGTGAGTTGCGCGGCGGGCAGCGCGGGGACTTCCACCTGAAGATCGATGCGATCCAGCAATGGGCCGGAAAGCCGCGACTGGTAACGCTGCACTTGCGCCGGCGTGCACACGCAGGCCTGGCGTGGATCGCCGAGATGCCCGCACGGGCACGGGTTCATCGCGGCCACCAGCTGAAAGCGCGCCGGAAAGCGACGCTGCATCAAGGCCCGCGAGACGACGATCTGCCCCGATTCCAGCGGCTCGCGCAGCACCTCCAGCACGTGTCGGTCGAACTCCGGCAGCTCGTCCAGGAACAGCACGCCGTGGTGGGCCAGGGAAATCTCCCCCGGACGCGGCTTGCCGCCACCGCCGACCAGGGCCACACCGCTGGCGGTATGATGAGGCGTGCGAAACGGCCGCTGTCCCCAGCGTTCGAGAATGGGCAGCCCGCACACCGAGCGCACGGCGGCCACCTCCAGCGCTTCGTCCTCGTGGAGCGGCGGCAAGATGCCCGGCAGGCGACTGGCGAGCATGGTCTTGCCGGTGCCCGGAGGTCCGGCAAACAGGAGGTTGTGGCCTCCGCTGGCGGCGACTTCCAGCGCCCGGCGGGCCTGGTGCTGGCCGCGAACCTCGGCGAGATCCGGCTCGGCCAGTTGCGGTGCGGGGCGCTCACCAAGTTGGTGCGGTGCGATCCTCTCCTGCTTGAGCAGATGCGCGACGACCTGAGGCAGATCGACAGCGGGACGGACGTCCAGGTCGCCGGCCAGCGCCGCCTCGTCGGCGTTGCTGGCGGGCAGCAGCAAGGTGCGCCCGGCCCGACGCGCCTCCAGGGCCGCCGGCAGTACGCCGCGCACGGGGCGCAGCTTGCCGTCCAGTGCCAGTTCGCCCAGGCACTCGAGCCCCGCCACCGCTTCGCTCGGGATCTGCCCCGAGGCCACCAGGATGCCCAGCGCAATGGGCAGATCGAAGCGCCCGCCTTCCTTGGGCAGATCCGCCGGCGCGAGATTGAGCGTGATGCGCCGCGTGGGGAAATCGAAACCGGCATTGATCAGCGCGCTGCGCACCCGTTCGCGGCTCTCCTTGACCGCTGCCTCGGGCAGGCCGACGATCGCCAGGCCCGGCAGGCCGTTGGTCAGATGCACCTCGACCAGGACGTCCGGCGCCTCCAGCCCCAGCCCCGCGCGCGTGTTGATGATGGCAAGCGCCATGAGCTCCCTCGCGATTGAACCGTAACATTCGCATACACTAATTCATTGCAGACGAGAAAGCACGGGCATCGCGCGCACCGAAACGGCGCCTGGCGGGCAAAGTCATCGAACATCGATGCGGCACATCGCGCCAGGCCGCATCGTCACATCAAGGAGGAGGGGATCAGCTCTCGCGGTCGCCGCCGGACGTTGCGGCGTCGTTGCGGCGCGCGTCGTCATCCGCATCGTCGGCGGCGGGTTCCGCCCCTTCGGCCGCGGCCACCGGCGCGCTCTGTCCCACGTCCAGGGCCGCCTCCAGTGCCGCCACCTGGGCCTCGAGGGATTCGACCCGGGAACGCGTGCGCTGCAGCACTTCCATCAGGATGTCGAAGTCCTCGCGCGAGACCAGCTCCATGCGGTCGAAGGCGCTACGCATCACGCCCTGCACGCTGCGCTGAATGTCTTCCGGCGCGTGCGAGGCGTCCTGGAGGCGGTCGCCGACTTGCTGCGCGAGACGTGAGAAGAGGTCTTGTGTCGCCATGGGGGTTCCCTCGGATTGAACATGTCCTTCTTGTCACAAGCATACGCAAGGCCAGCGGAATACGCATGCGCCATGTTGGTGCACGGCCGGCGCGGCCCTGCACCAACATCCGCCAAACGCTGGCCCGCCCCCCGTGCATGCCTGCCACCACCAGCCCCTTGAGCGCCATAAACGACTGTTTTGTATGGCGCATGACCAATATGGCATAGCTTCTGCGTACTTCCAGAGAGGCGAAAGCCGACAACGGGAGAACTGGCATGAAGCTCATAACCGCCATCATCAAACCCTTCAAGCTGGACGATGTCCGCGAGGCGCTGGCCGACAATGGCGTCCAAGGCATCACCGTCACGGAAGTGAAGGGGTTTGGGCGCCAAAAGGGGCATACGGAATTGTACCGCGGCGCCGAATACGTCGTGGACTTCCTACCCAAGGTCAAGATCGAAATCGCGGTCGAAGAAGACCGGCTGGAAAGCGTGCTGGAAGCGATCAGCAATGCCGCGAACAGCGGCAAGATCGGCGACGGCAAGCTCTTCGTCACGCCGCTCGAAGACGTCATTCGAATCCGTACCGGTGAACGCGGGGCCGACGCCGTATAACGGCGCGGGCTGAAGGAGAGATAATAAATGACTGAAGATATTACACAGCTATCGTACGCGCTCGACACCTTCTACTTCCTGGTCTGCGCCGTACTGGTCATGTGGATGGCCGCCGGTTTCGCCATGCTCGAGGCCGGTCTCGTCCGCGCCAAGAACACGGCGGAGATCCTGACCAAGAACGTGGTGTTGTTCGCCATCTCTTGCACGATGTATCTGCTGTTCAGCTACCACTTGATGTATTCCAGTGGCGCTGGCGGCTTCATGCCGAGCCTGGGCTTCCTGCTGGGCGCCGAGAACACGGCCGACCAGGTCCTGGGCAGCAACGGCGACATCTACTATTCCAACCGGGCCGACTTCTTCTTCCAGGTGGTGTTCGTGGCGACCGCCATGTCGATCGTCTCCGGGGCCGTGGCGGAACGCATGAAACTCTGGGCGTTTCTGGCCTTCGCCGTGGTGATGACCGCGATCATCTATCCGACGTCCGGCTACTGGACCTGGGGCGGCGGCTGGCTCGCCGAGCTGGGGTATTCCGACTATGCCGGCTCGGGCATCGTCCACATGGCCGGGGCGGCCGCGGCTCTGGCCGGGGTGCTGGTACTCGGGCCGCGCAAGGGCAAGTACGGCAAGAGCGGCGCGATCTACGCCATTCCCGGTGCCAACCTGCCGCTGGCGACGCTGGGGACCTTCATCCTGTGGATGGGCTGGTTCGGCTTCAACGGCGGCAGCGAGCTGATGGTCTCCAACATCGATTCCGCCAACAACATGGCGCAGGTACTGGTCAACACCAATGCCGCCGCCGCCGGGGGCGTGATCGCCGCGCTGATCCTCGCCAAGATCTGGTTCCGCAAGGCGGACCTGACCATGGCCCTCAACGGTGCCATCGCCGGTCTGGTCGCGATCACCGCCGATCCGCTGTCACCCACCGGCCTGGGCGCCACGCTCATCGGTGCCGTCGGCGGGTTGCTGGTGGTCATCTCCATCGTGGCGCTGGACAAGCTGAAGATCGACGATCCGGTCGGTGCCATCTCCGCACACGGCGTGGCCGGCCTGTGGGGCGTTCTGGTGGTGCCTGTCACCAACGCCAGCGCCTCCTTCGGCTCACAGATCATCGGTGCCGTCGCCATCTTCCTGTGGTGCTTCATCGCGAGCCTGATCGTGTGGTTGATCCTCAAGGCCGTGATGGGCGTCCGGGTCAGCGAGGAAGAAGAATACGAAGGGGTGGACCTGGCGGAATGCGGCCTGGAAGCCTACCCCGAATTTTCCGTCGGCAAGAAGTAAGAGAGCCGACATACCGAGTGAGCTGGCGTGCTCCCCTGGCCCCCTTCGGGGGGCCTTTTTTTAATCCCGCGACCAGCGGTGTATGCTTGAAAGCATGATCGTTGGGCATAATCGAGGGTGGTATGCGCCACCCGCACATACGATGCGAGGAGAAAGACGATGAAACTGGTGACCGCCATCATCAAGCCGTTCAAGCTCGACGACGTCCGCGAGTCGTTGTCCGAGATCGGCGTTCAGGGGATTACCGTCACGGAAGTGAAGGGCTTCGGCCGTCAGAAGGGCCACACCGAGCTGTATCGCGGGGCCGAATACGTGGTCGACTTCCTGCCCAAGGTCAAGCTCGAGGTCGCCGTCGACGACGACATGATCGAGAAGGTGATCGACGCCATCACGCAGGTGGCCAACACCGGCAAGATCGGCGACGGCAAGATCTTCGTCTCGCCGCTCGAACAGGTCATTCGTATCCGTACGGGCGAGACCGGCAAGGACGCGGTGTAAACCACGCCCTGCCGGCACGCTGATGCGACGAGGCCCCTCGCTGCCCCCTCGATGCCAGGGGCGGCGAGGGGCCTCGCCGTTTTCGGACGGTCGTGCTCGCGCGGGCGTGCCAAGATGCGCTCAGACGGCATCCAGCAGCGCGGGCGTGCGTGTCGCGCCCATCGCCGAGGCAAGCTCGCTGGCCGTCATGCCACGGCTGTCGGTGGCACGCGGATCGGCTCCCTGGGCCAGCAGATACTCGACGATCTCGGCATTGTCGAACATCGCCGCGAACATCAGGGCCGTCTTGTCGTCGGGAGAACGCGCATTGACCGAGGCGCCATGCGTGACCAGCAGTTCGGCCATGGCCAGGTGTCCCTTGAAGGCCGCGCCGGAGAGTGGATGATGGCCGTTGTCGTTGTACATCTCGGGGTCGGCGCCATGTTCGAGCAGCAGTTGCGTGGCGTCGAGATGCCCGTGATAGCTGGCCAGCATCAGCAGGCTGTCGCCCTTGTCGTTGCACATGTTGGGGGGCAATCCCTGGGACAGCCAGCCACGCAGCTTTTCCGTCTCGCCGTTGCGCGCGCTGTTGAAGATTTCCGTGGCCAGCCTGATCGTCGCCTCGTCCAACTCGGTGTTGGCCGTATCGTGGTGGTCCGACATCGTGTCGTGCTCCTTGTCGCATCTGGCATCGAGCGTAGCATGTCGTTTCACGCGACGCGCCACCCTTCAAGAGACCCGAGAGTCCCATGCTGGATATCAAGTATTACGTGTTGATCGACGCCATCGCGACCCACGGCACGGTGCACGATGCCGCCGCCGCCATCGGCATCACCCAGCCCGCGGCGACGCATCGCATTCGGGAGATGGAACGCCGCCTGGGCGTCGCGCTGTTCCATCGCGAAGGCCGTCGGCTGACGCTTTCCGCCTCGGGCGAGCGTCTGCTCGACACCGCTCATGCGGTACTCCCCCAGTTGCGCAATGCCGAGCTCGAGGCATGGCAGCTGGCTCGCCGCGCCGAGCCCGCCCTGCGCCTGGGCATCGGCCCCTACGACACCTTCTCGCGGGCGATCCCGCATCTCTACGACCAGCATGAGCGCGACATCGACCTGGTGCGCTTGCCCATGGCGGACATGACCACGGCCCTGCTCGCCAACCGGGTCGACATGATCTGCATGATCGAAGTCCCTTCGCAGCGCGGGATCGCTCACCAGTTGCTGTTCGAGGAGCCACTGGTGGCCGTGCTGCCCCCCGACCACCCCGACGCGCAGAGCGACACCATCCCCGCCGAGGTATTCGACCGGGGACGACACTTCACCTACAGCATCACGCCCGAGTCCGGCCACGAGTTCGAGCACTTCTTCCAGCCCGCCGGCGTCTATCCCTCGCACATGGTACAGATCGAGTCGGTTGCCCTGATCCTCGAGCTGGTCGCCGCCGGCAAGGGCGTGAGCATCCTGTCGCGCTGGGCCGCCCGGGACGCCCATCAGGCCGGGCACGTCGTCATGCGCCCCCTGGCCGGCGACATCCCGCGCATTCCCTGGTACCTGGCCTATACGCAGACGCCCCACATCGCCGCCGTCGCCGAACCACTGGCGGACACGCTACGCCATCTCTATCGCGCCGATGAGTGATCGCGAGGCGCGCCGCCAAGGGCCTGAGACCGAACGATAAGAATCTCGTCGCAGATGGCCGGACATTCTCATTAGTTTCACGCTCCCCGGGCTTTTACCGTATCGCCACTTTCCAGTCACGACGGCCAGTCACGACGGCCAGTCACGACCGGCCAGTCACGACCGACCCGTCACGACTGGCCGGCCACGACCCATCAGGAGGGGCGATCTCATGTCACAGGCAACACTCGCAACACAAGCCACCGAGCAAGACGTCACCGCCGACCGCCATCCCCTGGCACGCATCATCGATCTCGAACGTTATCCGATCCTGGAGCGCGACAGCGACGCCTACCGGGCGGCGGTCGAGGGCGTCCGCCAGCAACTGCGTACCGATGGCTGCGCCCTGTTGTCGAAGTTCATTCGCGAGGATCTCATCGAGCCGCTGCGCGAGGAAAGCGAGGCCCTGGCGCCCAAGGCGTTCTACTCGGACAACAACGTCAATCCCTACGTCACGCCGGATGACCCGTCACTGCCCGAGGATCATCCCGCTCGCTTCTTCCAGCACTACACCAACGGTTTCGTGGCACGCGACCTGATCCCCGAGGACGCCATCGTCCAGCAGCTCTATCGCGACCCCGACTTTCAACGCTTCGTGGCCGACTGCCTCGAAGAGCCGGTGATCTACGAGTTCGCCGATCCCATTGCGGGGCTGGTCATCAACGTCATGCCCGACGACACCGAGCTGCCCTGGCACTTCGATACCAACGAATTCATCGTCAGCTTGATGACGCGGCGTCCCAACGAGGGCGGTGAATTCCAGTACGCGCCCAACATCCGTCGCCCGGGCGACGAGAACTTCGCGGCCGTTCAGCGCGTGCTCGAGGGCGATCACACCGATGTCGAGTCGTTGACGCTCAACACCGGCGATCTGCAGCTGTTCAAGGGGCGCTACTCCATGCACCGCGTCGCCGCCGCAAAGGGACAACGCCTGTGCACGCTGCTCGGCTACGCCAAGACTCCCGACATGATGGGCAGCCTGGAGCACACCAAGCGGATCTACGGCCGCGTCACGCAACAGCACATCGACGCCGACAATCAGCGCCGCCACGACGCGCTCATGGGCTGACGACACCTCGCACGCGTTTCCCGGCGTTTCGTTCACTTTCAACCAGGATATCTTTCAATGGGCGATATCGTTTCACTCGCCGGGTCCGTCCCCACGGGCGGTCCCTACACCGACGGCAGCTTTCGTCACGCCACGCTGGATGCCGAGCTGCTCTCGCGCGTCGAGCGCTATCGGCTTCAGCGGCTGCGTCAGCAGATGCGTCACCACGAGCTGGACGCGGTGATCCTGTTCGACCCGATCAACATTCGCTATGCCTGCGGCGTGCGCAACATGCAGGTGTATTCGCAGCGCAACCCGGCGCGCTACCTTTATGTTGCGGCGGACGGCCCGGTGGTGCTGTTTGAGTTCAGCGCCTGCCTGCACCTGGCAGCCAACGCCGAACTGCTCGACGAGGTCCGCCCCGCCCGGGCGGTGATGCCGCAATACAGCGGCCCGCGTTGCGCGACGCACACCCAGGCCTTCGTCGACGACATTCGCGGTCTGTTCGCGCGCTCGCATGCCCAAGGGCAGCGCCTGGGGATCGAATCCGCGCCCACCGGCGCCATCGAGGCACTGGGCCAGGCCGGCTTCGAACTGACCGACGCCGCCACCGTGGTCGAGGGCGCCAAGTCGATCAAGAGTGTCGACGAGCTGGCGCTCATCCATCGTTCCGTGACGCTGACCGAAGCCGCGATGACGCACATGGAGGCCGCCCTGCGCCCCGGCATGAGCGAAAACGAGCTGTGGTCGATCTTCAACCAGCATGTGCTGGCGACCGGTGGCGAATACGCCGAGACCCGCCTGCTCAGTTCCGGCGCGCGCACCAACCCGTGGTTCCAGGAATGTTCGGACAAGATCATCGCCCCGGGTGAGCTGGTCGCCTTCGATACCGACATCGTGGGATGCTTCGGCTACTACACCGACTTCTCGCGGACCTTCCACGTGCCCGGCGCAGGTGCGCCCAATGCCGAGCAGAAAGCGCTGTATCGCATGGCCGCCGACCAGCTCGAGCGCAACATCGCGCTGCTGCGCCCCGGCATGAGTTTCCGCGACTACTCGCGCCAGGCATGGCCGATCCCCGACGGCTATCGCGAGAACCGCTACCTGGATATCGTCCATGGCTGCGGCATGACCGGCGAATGGCCGTTGATCGCCCACGACATGGACTGGGACGACGTAGGCTACGATGGTGACATCGAGCCCGGCATGACGCTGTGCGTCGAGGCCTACATCGGCCACCGCGACGGCACCGAGGGCGTCAAGCTGGAAGAGCAGGTGCTGATCACCGAAGATGGTATCGATCGCCTCTCGACCTACGGCTATTCCGAGACGCTGATGGCAGAATGACGCCATCGCGCAACACTTTTCTCATCCCTTCGCTTCACGACACAAAAAGGACGCGTATGAAATCATTGAATGCCGTTTTCGTTGCCTGTGGCCTGGCCGGTCTCTCGATGACCGCCTCGGCCGATGACACGCTGACCATCGGCACCAACAACTGGTCGGAGAACATCGCCGTCTCGCACATGTGGCAACAGCTTCTCGAGGAGCAGGGCTACGACGTCGAGCTGACCACCACGGGCAAGAGCGTGCTGTTCAGCGGGCTGGCACAGGGCGATCTGGATATCTCGCTGGAAGTCTGGCTCCCGAATGGCGACGCCCAGTACATCAAGCCCTACGAGGACCGCATCGACGTTCACGATGCCTGGTTCGACGGCGCTCAGGACGAGCTGGTGGTGCCCGCCTACCTGGAAGACATCAACACCATCAGCGATCTCAAGGACAACGCCGAGCGCTTCGTCTATCAGGGCCAGCCCACCATCATCGGCATCGAGTCGGGCTCGGCCATCTCCGGCGAGACCGAGAACGCCATCGAGAGTTACGACCTGCCGTTGCGTCAGTTGAACAGCTCCGGGCCGGCCATGCTCGCAGCCCTCGAGGAGGCCTACGCCAACGAGGAGCCCATCGCGGTCACCCTCTGGCAACCGCACTGGGCCTACGCGCAGTACGACCTCAAGGCCCTCGAGGATCCCAAGAAGAGCTACGGCGGCGGTGACGACATCATGTGGATGTCGCCCAAGGGCTTTGGCGAACGCCATCCCGAGGTCACCGAGATGCTCGACACCTGGCACATGAGCCATGCCCAGTTGGCCGATCTCATGCTGACCATCGAAAACGTCGGCGACCCCACGCAAGGCGCCAAGCAATGGATCGAGGAAAACCGCGACCTCATCGACGAGTGGCTCGTCGACGAATGATCCAGCCGGGCCGGCCATCACGGCCGGCCCCCCCGCCTGCCCTGTCCGATCCTCTTCTCGATGCGTCCCTCATGCCGGGGGAATTTGCTATGGTAGCCACGTCGCGGCGCCCGTCGCCCGATGTATCGCCGTGGGGGAGGACTGATGCGCTTACACTATGCCGGCCCGTTGCCCGAACCCATCGGGTTCCTGCTGCTGCCGCGCTTCTCGATGATGGCGTTCTTCTCCGCCGTCGAGCCGCTGCGCATCGCCAACCGCATCGCCGGCGAGACGCTGTTCACCTGGCGTGTCATCAGTCTGGACAGCGCTCCGGTCACCGCCAGCAACGACATGACCCTGCTCGCCGACGATTCGCTGGAGTCGGCTCCCGCCCTGCCCAGCATCGCCATCTGCGCCAGTTTCGAGCCCGAGGAACGCCTGACCCGTCGCCTGCTGCGCTGGCTGCACCAACGCGACCAGGACGGCTGCGTGCTGGGCGGCATCGATACCGGTAGCCTGATCCTGGCCCGCGCCGACCTGCTCACGGGGCACCGTGTCACCCTGCACTGGGAAAGCCTGCCAGCGTTTCGCGAGCGCTTCCCCGAGCTCGACGCCGTCGAGTCGCTCTTCGAGGTCGGGCCGCGGCGCTTCTCCTGTGCCGGCGGCGCCGCCGCGATGGACATGATGCTGGACCTGATTGCGCGCCGGCACGGCGAGGCCCTGGCGGCGGCCGTCTCCGAGCAGTTGATCCACGCCCGCATGCGCCCGCGTCACGACCAGCAGCGTCAGGACCTCACCCAGCGCCTGGGGACCCACAAGCACAGCGTGATCGAGGCCGTCGCCCTGATGGAGCGTCACCTCGAGGCGCCGTTGCCGCTCGCGCGACTCGCCGCGCGTATCGGCATTTCCCTGCGCCAGCTTCAGCGTCTCTTCGAGCAAGAGCTGGGCGAACGGCCACGCGACCACTATCTCCGCCTGCGTCTGCAACGCGCCCGGCAACTGCTGCGGGAAACCGACCGCGATATTCTCAGCATCGGCCTGGCCTGCGGCTTCACTTCCGCCTCCAGCTTTTCGCGGGCCTACAAGCAGCATTTCGGCGCCAGCCCGCGCCACGCCCGCCGCGGCCCCGACACTCCATCCCCGACACTCCACCCACGGCATGACGACTGACGGCAAGAAGACGTCGCCTGAGGTGTAAACGGCGGTGGCGAGGAACGCCATGCTAGGCCCATGTTCCCCTGCCCAGGAGGCCGCCATGACATTCTCTCCCCCCACGACCGCCCCGCTCGACGCCTTGCCGGCGACACCGGACTACGATGCCTGGCCTATCGAGGTCGTCATCCAGCACGTGAGCCACACTCCCCGTCAGGTCGAAGTGCGCTGGGAAGACGGTCGCGTCAGTCGATACCACAGCATCTGGCTGCGCGAAAACGCCGCCGACGACAGCACCGTCAATCCGGCCACCCGCGAGCGCATCCTCGACCTGTCACGCCTCGGGGCGTGGCCCACGGTCAGCGAGGCGCGCCTCGACGACGCCGGTGCGCTGGAGATCGTCTTCGCCCCGGAGCAACGCCGCCTGCGATTTCATCCCGGCTGGCTGCGAGCCCACGATTACGCCAACCTGGACACGGCAGACGCGCCGCTGGTCCCCACGACGCTGTGGAAAGGCAGCGAGCGCGACGCGCCCACCACTCTCGATGCGCATGACTGGCTGAGCGCCGACGACGATCCCCTGGCACCGGACGCCTGCCTCGAAAGCGCCCTCGAGGCCGTCATCGGCGAAGGCCTGGTGAGGCTACGCAATCTGCCCACCGACCCCGGCAGCCTGGATGCCATCGCCCGGCGCATCGGCCCGCCGCGCACCACCAACTTCGGTACGCTGTTCGACGTGCGTGCCAAGCCCGACCCCGATTCCAATGCCTATACCTCGATCGCCCTGCCGCCGCACGTCGATCTGCCGACCCGCGAGTACCAGCCCGGTCTGCAGTTGCTGCATTGCCTGGAAAACGACACCGTCGGCGGTGATGCCGTGATGATGGACGGCTTCGCCGTGGCCGAGGCCCTGCGCGAGCGTCATCCCGAACATTTCGCGACGCTCACGCGCGTGCGCTGGTGCTACGCCAACACGGCCCGCACCACCGACCACGTATGGTTCGACCCGATGATCAAGCTGGACGCCAACGGCCACTTCGACGAGGTACGTATCGCCGACTTTCTGCGCGGCCCGCTGATGGCGCCGTTCGAGGACGTGGAGCCGGCCTATGCCGCCTTGATGGCGCTGCAGCGCCTGCTGCGCGAGCCGGAGTTTGCGTTGCGTTTCAGTTACGCGCCCGGCGACATGGTGATCTTCGACAACCGCCGCTTGTTGCACGCCCGCGATGCCTTCGATGTCGGCCAGGGCGGGCGCCGCTGGCTGCAGGGCTGCTACCTGGAGCGCGACGAGGCCCGCTCGCGGCTGCGCATGTTGCGCCGAGCCCACCGCCGGCAACGCGTCGACGCCCTCGCGCACGGCTGACCACGCGAGCCCCGGACACAAAAAACCCCCATGGCACGCCATGGGGGTTTTTTGCCTCGCGCATGCTCAGCGACGCGGTATGCCGATGCGCCGCCCGGCGGCCCGGGGCCACTCCTCGCCTGCCCGGGGGAGCGTCTCGAGCGCCGAGGCGACCGGCGCCGGAAACGCTCCCGGCCGCCCGCTTTCAATGTCGATGCCCATCAGCATCTGCTCACTGGTCGCCAGCGTCTCGCCGGCGGCGTTGGTGAGCGTGAAGAGCACATGCAATCGCTTGCTGTCGCTATCGAGCAGCAGGAGCGTCACCGCCAGTGCCTCGCCGCGATGCGCCTCCTTTCGATAACAAAGGTGCGTCTCGAGGGTATAGAGCGTGTAACCATGCTCGGCTCGTCCCGCCATATCCAGGCCGATACGCTCCATCAGCGCCTCGACGGCCAGCGAGAAGACCCGCGCATACTCGGCATCGTTCATGTGGCCGTTGTAGTCGACCCAGGCGTCGGCCACCCGGGTTTCCAGCAAGGGGCCGAGCGTTGAACTGTCTGGTATCCGGCTCATCAGATGCGCCCCTCGAGTCCCTCGGCTTCCGGCCAGTACTTGCGGGTCAATGCCAGCAGCTCGGTAAGGAAGGCGTCACGCCGCGTTTCCAGGTCGGCGACGCTGCGCCCGGCGGCCTGATGCTCGCAGCCGTCGGCGACCTTCTCGATCAGCTCGTCGGTCAGCTCCGGCGCCTCGAGCTTGGTCCACGGCAGCTTCAGTGCCGGCCCGAACTGGTGCAGCATGTGACGCATGCCGCCCTCGCCTCCGGCCAGGTGGAAAGTCAGGAAGGTGCCCATCAGCGACCAGCGCAACCCCGCACCGTAGACCACGGCGGCATCGATTTCCTCGGTAGTGGCGACACCGTCGTTGACCAGGTGCAGCGCCTCGCGCCACAGGGCTTCCATCAGGCGGTCGGCCACATGACCCTCGATTTCGCGACGCACCACCAGCGGCCGCATGCCCAGCGCGGCATACTGAGCCCGGGCGCGTTCGGTGACGACCGGCGCGGTGTGCTCACCGCCCACCAGCTCGACCAGCGGCAGCAGGTACACCGGGTTGAACGGGTGCGCGACGATGACGCGACCAGGGTCGCGCGTGCAGGCCGATTGCAGTTCACTGGGCTTGATGCCGGACGTCGAGGAGCCGATCACCACGCCCTCGGGGGCATGTGCATCCAGCTCCGCCAGGACGCGATGCTTGATCTCGAGTCGCTCGGGCACGTTTTCCTGGACCAGATCGGCCTCCTCGACGGCCTCGATGGCCGAGGCCGCAAAACGCAGCCGACTCGGGTCCGCCGTGTCGGCAAGGCCCATCGTCGCCACCGATTCCCAGACCCGTTCCACGAAGGCGCGCGTCGTCGCCTCGGCGCCGGGGGCCGGGTCGAAGGCCACGACATCGCAGCCCGCCGCCAGGGCCCGCACGATCCAGCCATTGCCGATCACGCCGGTGCCGATGACGGCGACCCGCGCGGGCACATCGGCCGCCGCGGCCGTGTCTTGTCGAGACATCGTGTTCTCCTTGTCGCTCACGGCTGGCGCAGTCCCAGCGTCTGACGTGTTTCGGCCGGCGTCTGCACGCGGCCTCCCAGGTTCTCGGCAATCGTCGCGGCGCGTTCCACCAGTTGAGCATTGGTAGCGAACACGCCGCGGCTGAGGTAAAGATTGTCCTCAAGGCCGACCCGCACGTGACCGCCGAGCAGCATCGACTGCGCGACCATCGGCATCTCGCTGCGCCCGATGCCGAACGCCGACCAGTGCGCGTTGGCGGGCAGCTTGTTGCGCATCGCGAGCATGGTCTCGGTATCCGCCTCGGCGCCCCAGGGAATCCCCAGGCAGAGCTGAAACAGCGGATCGCCCTCGATCAGGCCTTCCTCGATCAACTGACGCGCGAACCACACGTGGCCCAGATCGAAGCATTCCAGTTCGGGTTTCACCCCTGCGTCCTTGACCAGGCGAGCATGCTCGCGCAGCCAGTCGGCGGTGTTGAGATAGACCATGTCGCCGAAGTTGAGACTGCCGCAATCCAGGGTGCAGATTTCCGGCAACAGCTCGCCGACCGGCTCATGGCGCTCCGCCGGCGTCTGCAGATCGGTGCCTTCGAGACCATGGATGACACCGTCGCGAACCTCGGGGAACAGATCGCCCCCGCCGCCCGCGGTGATGTTGATGACCGCATCCACATCCGCCTCGCGGATGCGACCCACCGCCTCGCGGAAGTACTCGGTGGAATGGCTCACGCCACCGGTTTCCGGATCGCGCACGTGCAAGTGCACGATGCTCGCCCCGGCGCGCGTGGCCTCGATGGCACTGTCGGCGATCTGCTTGGGCGAGATGGGCAGGTCGGGATGCTTGTCGGCCGTGTCACCCGCGCCGGTGATGGCACAGGTAAGAATGACGTTTCGATTCATGGTGGCGTCCTGAGCGTCTGAATGGGCGGCACGATGCCGTCGAACCCCTTCATTGTCGAAAGCTCGCCACGCTTTAGATTGACATGAAACGTCATTCGGTTGGCGTGTTACGTCGCGGCGTCGCTTTCTCCATGCAAGGCGACGCCGCGCATTGTCACTCGATGATGGGGAATGGCATCTTTCCTCTTCCATGCGGACCGGGTGTCGCTCAACCCACGAAGGCGTTGGCGATGAACAAGGCGACGAGTGCAGCCGCCCACCCCAGCGTCGTGGGCACCGACAGCACCAGCAGCTGATGCTTGGCGGTCCTTACACCGAGCATGCGATTGACAACCCAGAAGTAGCTGTCATTGAAATAGCTGAAGAACAGCCCACCCAGGCACGCCGCTTGCGCCGCCAGAACCAGATTGACATCCGGCATGGACGACAGGATCGGGGCAGAAATCGACGCGCCGGTGATCATCGACACCGTTCCGCTGCCCTGCACGAAGCGCACCAGCGTGGCGATGATGAAAGGAATCAGGAAAGCCGGCATGGCCAGCGATGCGACGCTTTCGCCGATGTAATCGCCAGCCCCGCTGGCGCGCAATACGGACCCCAGGGCACCCCCGGCACCGGTCACCAGCAATATGATGCCGGCGCTTTCCACACCTTTTTCGAGATGCGCCAATACCCGGTCACGCGGCATCTTGGGCACGAGCCCATACACCGCCACCAGAACCCCGATCCCCACGGCAATCACCGGGTGGCCCACGAACTGGATGATCTGCACCGCCAGGGCGGGGTCGTCGCTCTCGCCCACTATCGCGGTCACCAGCGTATTGAGGAAAATCAAGGCAATCGGCAGCGCAATGGGCAGCACCGATTTCAACAACGTGGGCAACTCCGCCATGGGCCGCTGCCCAGGAAGAGCATCGTCCTCGTCTTCATCGCGGCGCAACGAATCGGGAACGTCACGCTCGATCATCGCCTCGATGCGCGGCCCCATGAAGCGCGCATAGAGCACCATGACGATCAAGGCAGGTATCGTGAAGACGATCCCCCAGGCGATCATCAGACCGACGTCGACACCGAAGATGCCTGCCACCCCGAGCGGGCCGGGCGTCGGCGGTACCGCACTGTGGGTGATGGCCAGCCCCGATGCCAGAGCAATGCCCAGCGCCAGAATCGAGCGGCCGCTGTTGCGTGCGAGCGCCCTGACCAGTGGATTGAGGATCACATAGGCGGAATCGCAGAAAATCGGGATCGAAACGATATACCCGGTCAGCGCCATCGCCCAGTCCTCGCGCTCCTTGCCGAGCATCTTGAGGATGGAGTAGGCCATGCGCTGGCCGGCGCCCGACACCTCGAGGATGCGCCCCATCATCACCCCGAAGCCGATGACCAGACCAATGGTCGACAGCGTGCTCCCGAAACCGTCGGTGATCGCCCCGATCACCGCATTGGGTGGCATGCCGCCGATCAAGCCGGCGATCGAGGCGGCGATGATGAGCGCCAGCAAGGCGTGCACGCGGGTTTTCAAGACCAGCGCGATCATTACGAAGATAGCGATACCCAGGCCGATGATGACCTGCGGACCTGCGGCTGTTTCCGTCATGGTGGCGTACTCCTTTGCACTGTTGTGGCTGTCTGAGCAGCGCTGTTGTATCCAGGGGTGCAAGCATGCGTGAGTGTCACCGTTGCCACGGACGGCCACCCACGCCGCCGGGCCTCGGTGGGCGTCAGGTGCTCGAGTAATCCTCGCGATAGGCGCGAATCACGGCATCGACATCGGTATCGGCCTGGAAGCCCAGCGACAACGGGCGCGCGATCTCCAGTCCCCCCGGCCAGCTCGCGACGATCTTGTCGATGGCAGCATCCGGCGTGAAGTCCACCAGCCCGCGCGTCTCGGCGCCTGCCTGGCGCTCAAGTGCATCCAGCAGCTGCGTCACCGTGACGGTGATGCCCGGCAAGTTGAGCGTGCGCCACTCGCCCAGTGCAGCGTCGTCGAGTTGCAAGGCATGGCGCAGATTGCCAACCACCGCACGCGGCGAGGACAACCAGAGCGGCAGGTCGGGGTCCACGGGGCAAACGGCACGCTGCCCCGCCAGCGGTTCACGAATGATCGAGCTGGCGAACGAGGAAGCCGCCTGATTGGGCTTGCCGGGGCGAGCCACGATGGTCGGCAGGCGGCAGACACGCCCATCGATGAAGCCCCGTCGGCTGTAGTCGTTGACCAGCAGCTCGCCGATGGCCTTTTGCGCGCCATAGGAAGAACGCGGCTGAGGGCCGGTCTCTTCGGGCACCGGCTGTGCCAGTCCGGGGCCAAACACCGCCAGAGAGCTGGCGAACAGGAAACGCAAGCGGCGCGGATGGGCACGACAGGCGTCGAGCAGAGCCTGTGTCGCCTCGAGATTGACGCGCATGCCCAGCTCGAAATCGGCCTCCGCCTGGGCGCTGACCACAGCGGCCAGATGGCAGACGGCGAGCGTATCGTCTCCCAGGGCACGCTCGATCAGCGCTTTGTCGGCGATATCCCCGGTCCATGACTCGACGCGTGGATCGTCGAGAGGACAGGGCGCGAGATCGATCGACGTCACCCGTGTAATCGCTTCTCCCTCGATGCGCTGACCTTCCTCGAGCAGCGTCTGGATCAAGCGTGCGCCGAGAAAGCCGGCACCTCCGGTCACGATGACTTGCATGCATGTCTCCCCGGTCGAACGAAGCAGCGCTCCGCATGAGTTACCCATGGTGGTGTGGCGTTGGTCCAAAGACGTATTGCGTCGTCGTCACCCTATTTATAATGTTGTCTGACAAATCTGTCGGAGCAACACCACCATTAGTCGGAGACGCTCACGCCGATACCGGCGAGAGCCTGCGTCTCGCGACAAGACAAGAGGGAGCAGCGGTGATCACCGACCCAGAGACTCGACCGACCCGTGGTACCCAACTCTCGGAACAGGTCGCACGGCAGCTGACGCACGCCATCCATACCGGCGAGATGCGCCCCGGGGAGCGCTTGCCCACCGAGGCGGCGCTCGGCGAACGCTATGGCATCAGCCGCTCGGTGGTGCGCGAAGCCATTTCCATGCTGCGTAACGCTGGCCTGGTCACATCGCGTCGCGGCAGCGGCAGCTTCGTCGCCGAGGTCCCCACCGTGGCACTGCGCCTGGCGATTCCTGACCCATCGCTGCAATCGATCATCCGTCTTCTCGAATTGCGCCGGGCTCTGGAAGTCGAGGCGGCGCGTCTGGCGGCGCAGCGCCGCACCCCCTCCCAATTGCGCCGTATTCGCAATGCCATGGCCGACATCGACGAGGCTGTCGAAGTCGGCTCCGACGGCGTCGATCAGGACATGGCCTTTCACCGCGCCATCGCCGAGGCGTCGAACAACACGCACTTCACGGCGATCATCGACTTCTACAACCGCTTCCTGCATCACGCCGTTACCGTGACGCGAACCAATGAGTCGCTGCGCGAAACGTTCATGGCGCAGGTCATCGAAGAGCATCAAGCGATCGTCGACGCCATCGCCCAGGGCGACGAAGAGGCCGCCGCCCAGGCCGCCGCGCGCCACCTCGAGCATGCCGAGTGGCGCCTGCGCCAGGCGCCGACGGACCTGCTGGAACGCATCGAGGACACCGGAACCGACACGTCGGCCTGATCAACGGCCGTTTCATCAACGACGAGGAACGCGAGATGACACAAGCACGACGCGCGCGGGTGGGGGTCATCGGCCTGGGGTCGATGGGAATGGGCATGGCGACCTCATTGGTCGATGCCGGCTTCACGACCTGGGGATGCGACCTGCGACCCGACGCCCGACAGGCATTCGACGCCCACGGTGGCCGGGCGGTCGCCACGCCCGCCGAGATGGCCGCTCACGTCGATATCGTCGTCAGCGTGGTCGTCAATGCCGAACAGACTCGCGAGGTCCTGTTCGGCCCCCAGGGCGTCGCCGACGGCCTGGCGCCCGGCAGCGTCATCGTCTCGTGCGCTACCTGCGCGCCGGAGGCCGTGGTCGCCCTGGGCGAGGAGCTCGCCGCCCGGGGCCTGCGTCTGCTCGATGCGCCGATTTCCGGTGGCGCCGCCAAGGCCGCACAAGGCGCGCTGACGATCATGGCCTCGGGGCCTGACGATGTCTTCGACAGCGTCGAGGATGTCCTCGACGCCCTCGCCACCAAGGTCTTTCGGCTTGGCGACGCGATGGGACAGGGATCGCAGGTCAAGCTGGTCAACCAGCTGTTGGCGGGGGTGCACATCGCCGCCGCCGCCGAAGCCATGGCCTATGGCATTCGTGGCGGCTGCGACCCACGGGTGCTGTATGAAGTCATCACCCAGAGCGCCGGCAACTCATGGATGTTCGAGAATCGCGTGCCGCACATTCTCGAGGACGATTACACGCCGCGTTCGGCGGTGGACATCTTCGTCAAGGATCTGGGTCTGGTTCACGATACCGCTCACCGCGACAAGTTTCCCCTGCCACTGACCAGTCAGGCGCTCACCATGTTTACCCAAGCCTCGGCACAAGGCCATGGCGGCGACGATGACGCTGCCGTGATCAAGACGTTTCCGGGCTTCGGGTTGCCGTCTCTCGCGGCCAACGATGACGAGACAGGGGAGGAGGAATGACGATGCCCATCATCGGTTGCATTGCCGACGATTTCACCGGCGCCACGGACGTGGCGAGCATGCTGGTCAGTGCCGGCATGCGCACGCTGCAGACCATCGGCGTCCCGTCGACGGCGCTGGACGATGACGTCGAGGCCGTGGTCGTCGCCCTCAAGTCGCGCACCCTGCCCGCCGACGAGGCCGTGGCGCAGTCTCTCGAGGCGTTGGCGTGGTTGCAGGCCCAGGGCTGCGAGCAGTTCTATTTCAAGTACTGCTCGACGTTCGACTCCACGCCCGCGGGCAACATCGGGCCGGTGACCGACGCGCTGATGACGGCGCTGGACACCGACTTCACCGTGGCCTGCCCGGCACTGCCCGCCAACCAGCGCACCGTCTACAACGGCTACCTGTTCGCAGGGGGCGTGCCGCTCAACGAAAGCGGCATGCAGGATCACCCCCTCACGCCCATGACGGATGCCAATCTGGTGCGCGTTCTCGGCGCCCAGACGCACCAGCGGGTCGATCTGATCGACTACGCCACGCTCAACGAGGGTGTCGAGGCCGTCGAGGCCCGCATGCAGGCACTGCGCTCGGCGGGCGTGGGCATCGCCGTTTGCGACGCCATCGACACGCCACATTTGCATACCCTGGCGCGCGCCTGTCGCCACCTGCCCCTGGTGACCGCCGGCTCCGGGCTGGCCCTGGGGCTACCCGCCAACCTGGCCGATCGGTTGCCTGCGGCAGGACAAGCCGATGCATTGCCCGCCATCGCCGGGCGAGAGGCCATCTTGAGCGGCAGCTGTTCGCGCGCCACCCTGGCGCAGCTCGAACATGCCCGCGAGCACTACCCGAGCCATTACCTCGACGCCCTGGCCTTGGCCGATGATTTCGAAGGGGTCATCGCGGCGGCGCTCGCGCTGGCCGAAGAGCATCTCGATCGTGGCCCGGTGCTGCTGTATGCCAGCGCCTCGCCGGAAGACGTGCGACGGGCGCAGGAGGTCCTCGGCGTCGCGGAAGCGGGGGCCCTGGTCGAACGCGCCATGGCCGAGATTGCCCAGTCCTTGGTCGAGCACCATGGCGTACGGCGCTTGCTCGTGGCGGGAGGCGAAACCTCCGGTGCGGTGGTCAACGCGCTTGGGGTGCAAGGATTGCGCATCGGCCCGAGCATCGATCCCGGCGTGCCCTGGACCACCACCTTTGGCACGCCGGCGCCGCTCGCCCTGACCCTCAAGTCGGGCAACTTCGGGGCCCGGGACTTCATGACCAAGGCATGGAGGATGTTGCCATGAGCCACATCAGCACCACGATCAACGAAAACCGCCTGCGCGAGGAGATTGCCGAGATCGGCCGTTCCTTCCGACTACTGGGCATGGCGCCGGGCACTTCCGGCAACATCAGCGCCAGACTCGATGACGGCTGGCTGATGACGCCGACCAACGCCAGCCTCGGTGCCCTCGATCCCGCCGCAATTTCCAAGCTGGACTGGGACGGCAACCTGCTCGACGGCGAGCCACCGACCAAGGAGTCGTTCCTGCACCGCGCCTTCTACGATCAGCGCCCCGATACCGGCGGCATCATTCACCTGCATGCCACACACTCGGCGGCGGTCTCGTGTCTCAACGGCCTCGATGAACGCTCCTGCCTGCCCCCCATCACGCCGTATTTCGTCATGCGCGTGGGGCGTTTGCCGCTGATTCCTTACTATCGTCCCGGCGATCCCGCCCTCGGCGACGCGATACGCGAACATGCCAAGTCCCATGGTGCGGTGTTGCTGGCCAACCACGGCCCCGTGGTGGCGGGCAAGACACTGGAAGCGGCACGCAACGCCATCGAGGAACTGGAAGAAACCGCCAAGCTGTATCTCCTGCTGCGCCAGCACGACGTACGCACCCTGGGCGAAGCGGAAATCGACGAGCTTCGTCAGGCCTTCGGCGCCCACTGGTAAGCACTTTCTGAAAGGAGTCTCCCCATGCCCCGCTTTGCCGCCAACCTGTCCATGATGTTCAACGAGGAGCCCTTCATGGAGCGCTTCGCCGCGGCCGCCGCCTGCGGCTTCGAAGGGGTCGAGTTCCTGTTCCCTTATGCGTTCGAGGCCGATGACATCGCTGCCGAGTTGAGACGTCATGGCTTGCAGCAGGCGCTGTTCAACCTGCCGCCGGGCGACTGGGACGCCGGCGAGCGCGGCATCGCCGCCCTGCCGGGGCGCGAGGCGGAGTTCCGCGACAGCGTCGAGACCGCGATTCGTTACGCCCGGGCGCTGAACTGTCCGCGCCTGCATGCCATGGCAGGGCTGGCCCCCGAGGATGTGGCACGGGAAACATGGCGCGAGGTGTATCTGGAAAACCTGCGCCATGCCGCCCGCCGCCTCGCCGAACACGACCTCGAATTGCTGATCGAGCCCATCAATACCCGCGACATGCCGGGATACTGCCTCAACCATCAGGCCGAGGGGCACGCCATCGTGGCCGAACTGGGCGAGCCCAACGTCAAGGTACAGATGGATTTCTACCACACCCAGATCATGGACGGGGACCTCTGGACGACCTACCGGCGTCATCGCGCAGGGGTCGGCCACATTCAGATCGCCGGCGTGCCCGAGCGTCACGAACCCGATACCGGGGAAGTGAATTATCCGTGGCTTTTCCAGCAGTTGGACGCAGACGGGTTCGAGGGCTGGATCGGCTGTGAATACAAGCCCCGCGCCGGCACCCGGGCGGGACTGGGATGGTTCGAGGCGTGGAAACGGCCAGCCGGCTAGCGGCCGAGACGCTGGCGGGCGCCGGCGTTGGCACGTGCGCCGGAGCCCGCCAGGACACTCAGAACGCGTAGGTCAGCGTCGAGGTCACCCGTCGTGGTTCACCATAGACACCGTAGGTGTCGAAATAGCTGTAGTACTTCTCGTCGAACAGGTTCTTCACGTTGACCTGTAGCGCCAGCTGCGGCGTGAACTGGTAACGACCGAAGACATTCGCGACCGCATAGCTGCTCTGCTCGTAATCGCGGGTTCCGCCGCCGGGCGCAGCCTGGTCGTCGATGAAGGTATCGCTCTGCCACCTGGCCCCCCCGCCGATCGTCAGCTGACGCCACTGTGGTACACGGTAGCTGGCGAAAAGGTTGGCCTGGGTACGCGGGCGGTCGGTGTTGAACGAGCCTTCCGCGGAGGTCGCCGTGTAGTGGGTAATTCCCACGGTCATATCGAGATCGTCGGTCACCGCACCGGTCAGCTCGGCCTCGAAACCTTCGCTGACCACGTCGCTGACAGGGGGGGCGGTGGTGATGAGCGAGCCGGGGGTGCTGACAATATCGGCCACGTTATCCTGCTCGAGTCTGAACACCGAGAACGAGGCGTTGAGCAATCCATCGAACCAGGCGGCCTTGATGCCGGTCTCGTAGTTCTTGCCCACGAGGGGATCGAGATAGCCGTTACCGCCTGCCAGGCGATAGCTTTGGGGCTGGAAAATCTCGGTATAGCTCAAGTAGGTGGACCAGACATCGTTGATGTCGTAGACCAGGCCGCCATACGGCGTGATGTCGTCTTCGTCCTGAGAATGGCTGCCCAGGCCGCTCGACCAGGTACTGCCATGCCAGTCGGTATAGCGTGCGCCGACGATCAGCGTCAGCGGATCGGCCAGCGAGAACCGCGTGACGCCGTAGACCGACTTCTGCCGCACACTGGCGCTCTCCGACGGCGTGAAATCCGCCCATCCCGCATTCGGTGCCGTGCCATCCCAGTGATTGAAATCGCCGGGAGCAAAGCCGTCGATGAAGGTGTTCTCGTAGTCATTGCTCTGGTCGCTGTAGCTGCCGCCCACGACGAGCTCGTGCGCGCGACCGAACAGTGCGAACGGGCCCTTCGCATAGCCGTCGACCGAGTCCACCTCGCGCTCGCCCCGGTTCCAGCCGGTATAGAAGAATGGACCTTGTCCCGTCACGGGGTCGGGAGACGAGAAATAGGGCTCGTAGTAAGGTGCGGCCAGCTTGCCGTCCATGTCGGTCTCTTCGTGGGTCGCCGTGCCGCGCAGCTCCCAACCGTTGTCGAAGCGATGGTCGAGCTGGGCGAACACCTTCCTGGCTTCGAAATCGTAGTAGGACCAGTCCGGGGCCACGCTGAACGAGCGGCTGTAATCCGTCTCGCTGCCATCGCTGTACCAGAGCGGCAATCCGCCCCAGGTCGGCGACGAGGCATGCGTGTTCTGGTAGTCGTAACCCACCGAGAGGGTGGTGCGATCGGTCACGTCCGCATCGATCACCCCATAGCCGAACTTCTCACGCTCGGCGTAGCGGTCCAGATAGGAATCGCTATCGTCGTAGCCGCCGACGAACCGCGCCCGCACATCGCCGGACGCCGTCAGCGGGGTGGTGACATCGACCACGCCGCGGCGCTGGTCCCAGCTGCCGAGCGTGCCGGACACCGACCCTGTCAGCTCGCGGCTGTCCGCGTGCTTGCGCACGAAATTGACCGAGGCCCCAGGGTTCCCCGCGCCCGTCATCAGGCCGTTGGCGCCGCGCACTACCTCGACCCGATCATAGATCGCCGTGTTCTGGGAGCCCTCGCCGAAGTACCAGCGACTGTCCGTGTTGAGCGTGGGAATGCCGTCGTATTGATAGCTGTTGATGCGAAAACCGCGCGAGTAGAACGACACGCGGTTGCTGTCGATGCGGCTGGCGGAGATGCCCGTGGTGTTGGCGAGGACCTCTTCGATGTCCTGCAGATCCTGATCCTTGATGCGCTGCTCGGTGACGATGCTGAGCGACTGCGGCACCTCCTTGGGACTCAGCTCGAAACGCGTGCCTGCCGCGGTGGTGCGGCGCGTGTAGCCGACATTGTCATAGAGGTTCACGGCTGTGACCGTCACCGTCTCCAGCTCAGGTGCCTCATCGGACTGTGCCCATGCCGAGGAGAGGGGAAGCACCGAGACGGTGGAGAACAACGCGATCGGTAACGCGCGGCTGCGAAGAAAATGCGCGCGGGCTTGGCCGCACGACTGGCCTGACTCGTGCGGCCGACAGGAAGGTTTGTTCATTGTGTTCCCTTGAGGACGCGTCATGGGCGTCACTTTCATGAGGCATTTCCGAAGCGCGAAGTATGGAAACCCTCGACTCAAGAGTCAATGATTATGATAAATATTCGCATTGGCATCATTGACGCCAACGATGCCGACAAGGGTGCTTGCGACAGTCGAGACCTCAGTCGTCGTCTTCGATGTCGTCGCGCGCGCGCTCGCGGCGCTCCTCGGCTTCCTCGCGCGCATCGTCGATCACCGCCATCAGCTCCACGACATCGACGCTGTACGTGTCGGGTTCGAAATGCCCGGTGAGCCGGCTATCCGGATGCAGTTCCCCGGTCTCGAAAAGCGCCCAGATCTCCTTGCCGTAGTCGGTGTCGAGCAGCGCCGGCTCGAAGCGCCCGAACCAGTCGCGCATCTTGTCGACGTCACGCACCAGCAGCATCGGCGCGCTGTTGTTGCCCGCCGCATCGACTGCCTGGGGCAAGTCGATGATCACCGGGCCCTCGCGGTCGACCAGCACGTTGAATTCGGAAAGATCGCCATGCACCAGCCCGGCGCACAGCATGCGCACCACGTCGGCGATGACACGGTCGTGATAATCGCGCGCCTGTTGCGGGCTCAGCGTCACCTCGCTCAGGCGCGGGGCGACACCGCCCTCGCCGTCGCCGATCAGGTCCATCAGCAGCACGCCGTCGACGAAGCCATGCGGCCGAGGCACGCGCACCCCCGCCGCGTCCAGCCGGTACAGGGCATCCACCTCGGCGCTGAGCCAGGCCGCTTCCTGCTCCTTCTGACCATAGCGGGTCTTCTTGGCCATCGCCCGGGCACGCCGGCTGTTACGCTCCTTGCGGCCCTCCTGATACTGAACGGCCTGCTTGAAGCTGCGTTGACTGGCTTCCTTGAACACCTTGGCGCAACGCCGCTCTGCGCCACAGCGCACCACGTAGACCTGGGCTTCCTTGCCGCTCATCAACTGGCTGACGACCTCGTCGATCAGTCCATCTTCGAGCAGCGGTTGGAGTCGTTTGGGGACTTTCATATCACCTTTTCATAGTAGGCGCCGGTAATCGGGGCAAGCATCAGAAGCACCATCGGGAAATCAGCGAGTGACGCGGCGCGCCCGGAACGACCGCCCCTTGATCCGTCCATTGGCGAGTTGATCGAGCGCAGCACGGGCCACCTCGCGCTCGACGGCGACGAAGGCACTGCGCTCGGTGATCTGGATCTTGCCGACCTGGTCGCCGGCGATACCGCCCTCGCCGGTCAAGGCGCCGAGAATGTCTCCCGGACGTACCTTCTGCTTCTTGCCGGCGCCGAGCTGCAACGTCGTCATCCGCGGCGTGAAGGGCTGCGGATTGCCGCGCAGCGTCGGCAACGGTTCGCAGGCCAGCGGCTCGCCGAGGAAGTCGCCGAGCTTTTCGAGTCGATAGCGCTCCCCCTCGGCGACCAGTGTACAGGCCACCCCGCGCCCACCGGCCCGGCCGGTACGCCCGATGCGATGTACGTGAACCTCGAGTTCGCGGGCGATCTGGTAATTGAACACCGCATCCAGCGCATCGATGTCCAGCCCGCGCGCCGCCACGTCGGTGGCGACCAGAACCGACACGCTCTTGTTGGCGAACATCGCCAGGATGCGGTCGCGGTCGGGCTGCTCAAGATCGCCATTGAGCGCCAGCGCGGAAAAGCCCGCCGCGTTCAGGGCCTCGGCGACCTGTTGCGTCTCGCGCTTGGTGTTGCAGAACACCACGCTGGACTCCGGGCGATGGCTCAGCAACAGCCGCTCCAGCGCCGGCAGGCGAGCCTCCTCGTCGGCGACCCGGAAGAAATGCTGACGGATGCTGGTGTCGTCATGCGTCGAGGCGACCTCCACGGCGAGCGGTTCACGCATCAGACGCTCGGCGACCGGCCGGATGCCCTCGCCGTAGGTGGCACTGAACAACAGCGTCTGACGCGAGGTCGGCGTCTGGCCGACGATCGTCTCGATCGCCGCCTGGAAGCCCATGTCGAGCATGCGATCGGCTTCGTCCAGCACCAGCGTGGTCAGCGCGCCGAGTGTCAGCGAGCCCTTGCGCAGGTGCTCCTCGATCCGCCCCGGGGTTCCCACCACTACATGCGCGCCATGTTCCAGCGAATCGCGCTGCGGCTTGAGCGGCGCCCCGCCACACAGCGTCAGCACCTTGACGTTGCCCAGCCCACGCGCCAGCCGACGCACCTCACCGGCGACCTGATCGGCCAGCTCGCGGGTCGGACACAACACCAGCGCCTGCACACGAAATGCCTTCACTTCGAGCTTCGCGAGCACGCCCAGACCGAACGCCGCCGTCTTGCCCGAGCCGGTCTGGCCCTGGCCGATCACGTCGCGCCCGGCGAGTATCGCCGGCAGGCTCTCGGCCTGGATCGGCGTCATCGCGTGGTAGCCCAGCGACGCCAGGTTGGCGAGCAACGCAGGCGCCAGCGGCAAGGTGGCGAAGTCGGGACGAGGGGATAAGTCGGACACTGGGCGATCCTGTAAAGGGTGTCGACCACGTCATGCGTCACGCAAAATCAGTGCGCGATGATGAACAACGGTGGTCGGGATGGAATGGCGGCAGGATAACAGAATCGCGCTCGGCGCGTGTGCGCAAGCCAATACGGCAATCAAGAATCGAAGAGCAAGAGACAGGCCAGCAAGCCATCGTGCGCCACCCGAGCCCTCCCCGGCGATGCACTCGGGCCTGACGTCGAGCTCGGCAGTTTCACGGGCTGCCGGTTCAAGTAGCACCAGCGTCTCGAGTAATCGGACACGCAGGTCGCCACGATCGCCGAGCGCCCGGTCCACACACGTTCTGGAACGGCTCAGGGGCCACATGTCGGCGGTACGGCAGCCAGGGAAAAGTGGCACCGTTGCGTTGTCATATGGTGCTAAATGAGTACAGGAAAGGTCTCGGCTCGCATGGAGCGAGCCGGGACCTTATGACGGGCTGATAAAAATTAAAAATTTCAGTCAATCGAAGTGGTTTAGCCCGCCTTTTTATTCACGTCTTTCTTGGCCAGCTTGGTCAGCTTATCGTCCGCGGACTTTTCTTCCTTGAGCGTTTCGGCAAGGATATCCCTCGCCTCGGTGTAGCCAAGCTGCTCGGCCAGCGAGCACAGCGTGCCATACGCGGCGATTTCGAAGTGTTCGACCTTCTGGGCAGCACCGATCAGCGCGGCATCCAGCAATGGCCCCTTCTCACCGGCTTCGATCAGCTCCTGGCCTTCCTCGAGCAGGCTCTCCATCGCATAGCTCTTGATACGCTTGACGCGAATGTCGGGAATCGTATCCGCCGCTTGCTCGATCCGTTCCACCTGACCACGCGTTTCTTCCAGGTGCTCCTTGAAGGCATCGACCAGATTGGAGTCGTCCGCTGCACGGGCCAGTTTCGGCAATGCGCGCGTAATCTACTTTTCTGCGCTGTTAATTTCAGAAAGCAGGCGAACGAAAAGATCATTCGGGGTCTTGATAACCATGGTGTGCTCCATTTCCTTGACGAGAAATTCCATTTTTTCGCGAACTTAAATGGCTATTTCAACGTAGCAGGGAGATGGACTCTGACAAACGCATTGATTGATGAGGATTAAAAACCTGGAAACATAAACCCGGCCCACGACTCCCGTTTCGACAATCGATTTGATTATCAGCCCCGCGTGATTCACTACCCATCGCTAATACAGCCATCGAAGTGCTCTATCATACCGAGGGGCAGAACGTATCGGCTCTATGCGGGGGGGGCTTGTAAACGAAAAAGCCCGCGAGAGAACTCGCGGGCTTGGCATCGATTCGTGGCCCGCCCTGAAGGATTCGAACCTTCGACCTTTGCCTCCGGAGGGCAACGCTCTATCCAGCTGAGCTAAGGGCGGAACGCGGCATATCCTACTGCGTCAGGATAGGGGTTGTCCACCATGGCGGCTCGCCCCGTGCTTGGCGAGAGTGCCCCGGGCACGACTGACGGCCGGCGCATCTCCCCCTGGCCCGCCAGGTCGGACAATGCCGGCAGCCCTTGCGCGGTTTCGATCTGCAGCCACAGCGGCTTGTCGCAGGCGGCAGGCTGCTCCAGCGCTGGGACGGACTGGCCTTGGGCACCCGCGGGTGTGAGACGGCTCTCGATATTCTGGCCCCCTGAAGAATTCGCACCTTCGGCCTTTGCCTTCCGAGAGCAGCGCTCTAACCAGCGAAGCCAAGGCGGAGCGCGACATGCCCTGCTGCGATGTCAGGACAGGGTTGTCCACCGCCAAGGCAGACAACGCCTCTTGATCACCGTATCGGGCCACCTCTCCTTTCGCCGCACTCCTGGAAGAGCGCTCCAAAGGCAAGCAATGACGATGGCACTGCAACCAAGAGCCCACTTTACGCATGATACGCGCGATACAGCACTCTACTTGATCACGCCCTGCTCACGCAGCACCGCCAAGCGTTCGGCGGACAATCCCAGGCCCTGCAGCACTTCGTCGGTATGCTGTGCATATACTGGCGCTGGTTGGCGTATGGAAGGTGGCGTCAGTGACAACTTGCTGGGAAAGCCCACCATCTGCATCTTGCCGATCACCGGATGCTCGACCTCCTGCACCATGCCGCGCTCTTGGTAATGAGGATCTTGCACTGCCTGGGCGAAGTTATTGATGGGACCGGCCGGGACTCCCGCCTGATCACATCTTGCCAACCAGACATGCATGTCATCGGTGGTGAAAATCTCTTCCAGAACCGCCTCGAGGGCCTCGACATTCTGCCCACGGTGGTAGTTGGTCGTGAAGCGTGGGTCTTCCAGCAGGTCGGGGCGCATGATGACCTCCTGGCACAGTCGCTCCCACGTGCGTTGATTGGCGCAACCAAGCATGAAGTAACCGTCGCGCGCTTGAAGCGCCTGATAAGGAGCCGACACGCGATGTCGCCAGCCAGTGGGCTGCGGAACAGTACCTTCCGAGAAGTATGCAGCCGCCTCCCAAGAAAACCAGGGGAGGCCGCATTCGGCAATGGCAACATCGACCAACTGCCCCTCGCCAGTATTCATCTTGTGGATGTAGGCCGCGAGAATGGAATAGACGGCCGTGATACCGGCGCCAATATCGTACACGGCGATCCCGGTCTTCAACGGCCGACGCCCTGGCTCACCGGTCATCGACATCAGCCCGGTCATGCCCTGGGCCACCAGGTCGAAGCCTCCCTTGTGACTATAAGGTCCTGTCTGTCCGTATCCAGAGATGGAGCAGTAGATGATGCCCGGATTGATGTCTTTGAGAGTTTCGTAGTCGATCTTCAGCGACTTGGTGACACCCGGGCGGTAATTCTCGACGATGACGTCAGCATCTCTTGCCAACTGGTAGAAAAGTTCCTTGCCCTGTTCGTCCTTGAGATTTATGGAAATACTCTTCTTGTTACGATTGATCTGAGCAAAGCACGTCGACTCCTCATTGACGTAAGGGCCCATCTGGCGGCTATCGTCGCCACCATTGATCTTCTCGACCTTGGTCACCTCCGCGCCAAGATCGGCAAGCACCATAGTGCAGTAAGGCCCGGCCATGATCTGCGAGATATCCAGCACCTTCATATTTGGCAGTGCGAGCATTTCCTAACCTCCTGTCTATCGTTTGTCTTTATTTTCCTAGCCAGGTATGCGTCTGCTTGTGGATAAAGGCATCCACGGCGTTGTGGAAATCTTGGCTGGTGTAGCAGAGCGCAATAAGGTCCTCGTCCATCCCCGGCGCGGGCCGCTGATGAGCTTGGACTCGTCGGATACCTTCCTTGCATGCCTTGAGCGTCAACGGTGCGAAGCTGCTCAACTTGTCAGCAACGGCACGCACCTCCTCTTCGATGATGCCCGCCGCACAGATTTGCGTGACCAGGCCGGCGTTATAGCTCTCCTCCGCCTTGAGCAGCCGGGCCAGCATCAATACTTCCTTGGCGCGTGCCGCCCCTACCAGGCCGACGAGTCGCGCAATGTTGTTCATCGATACGCAGTTACCCAAGGTGCGCGCGATGGGGATACCAAACTTGAGCTCTGGCGTCGCATAGCGGAAGTCGCAGGCCATGGCGATCGCCGCCCCTCCTCCGATACAAAAGCCTTCAATCAGCGCAATGGTCGGCTTCTGGAGGGTTTCCAGACGTTCAATGACGCGATCGATACGTCGCTCGTAGCCGATTGCATCAGCCGCATCATCGAATTGCGTGAACTGCTTGATATCGGTGCCAGCGACGAAGGCCTCTCCTCCTTCGCCACGCAACACCACGACATCGACGCTGTCGTCTTTCTCCAGCTCGTCACATAGCCGCTCAAGACCGTCGTACATGCCCCATGTCATGGCGTTGCGGACTTCGGGACGATTGAATGTCACCCATGCCAGTCGCCCTTCCCGAACACACTCGATTTCCGCTTGCTGTTCCATGCTCTTCTCCTCGGTTCTCGGCTGCACGCTGCAAGGCCTTGGCCTGGGTCGACACTCGCCTTCAAAGAATGAACTCATAATTCATTTTTACAAAATAGACTTTAGTCTACCGGCCAAAAAGAGTTACAAATGCTTTATAAACAATGACTTACTGTATGGAACAGAAAGTGGCGTGAAAGCAAATTTGAATTCATAATTCCAAAGTACAATGATTTACTCGCTTGCACTAGGCTGTGCCATATCAACAACGATCAGGAGAACATAGATGACTCGCTATTCGCTGAGAGACGCATCTCCCACATTAGAACCGAGCGCATACGCCGCTCCCGAGGCGGTGATCATCGGTGAGGTGACGCTGGGCGAGGACGTCAGTGTCTGGCCTGGAGCCGTACTTCGAGGAGACAACGCAGCAATCACTATCGGCAGAGGCAGCAATATACAAGAGAACTGCGTACTGCATGTCGATCCCGGTTTTCCCCTGACCATCGGCGACAACGTCACCGTGGGTCACCTCGTCATGCTGCACGGCTGCACGATCGGCAACGGCAGTCTGGTCGGTATGCACGCTACCGTGCTAAACGGTGCCGTCATTGGCGAGAACAGCCTGGTCGGCGCCGGTGCCATGATCACCTCAAATAAACAGTTCCCGCCCTGCTCGCTTATTTTAGGCTCGCCGGCCAGGGTGGTTCGCACACTCAGCGATGAAGAAATCGCAGGCCTGCAAGAAAGCAGCCAG
This sequence comes from Chromohalobacter sp., assembly GCF_039830575.1. Taxonomy (NCBI): domain Bacteria; kingdom Pseudomonadati; phylum Pseudomonadota; class Gammaproteobacteria; order Oceanospirillales; family Halomonadaceae; genus Chromohalobacter; species Chromohalobacter sp. Next base: position 152,224 of record NZ_JBDOOX010000017.1, read on the forward strand.
AATTATGTCGAGCGCAAGGAGCGTTACCGGCACGAACTCCAACGAATCGATACCTAAGCGGAACACTAATCAAGCGGCCCGCAGCCATGAGCCATTCGCGCTCGACATGACGAAGCCCTTTCCGTTTTGGCGCGCGCCGCTTAACCGTCTCTCTCGCCTTCCGCGAGAAGGCCGATCAATTCAGGAATCGCAGCCTCGGCATGCCCCGCGTTTCTCGCGTCCTCGAGCACTGCAAGGATGCCGTTGGCTGCGTTCTTGTTGGCCTGCAGGTCGCCCGCCATGGCCACGTAATAGCCCAGGTCCTTGTGTGCATTGGCAATGCTGAAGCGAAAGCCGGAACTGTCTCGTTCGAGAATGTACGGCTGCAGGCGCTGCAGGATAGCGCCAGCACCGCCACCTTTGGCGAGCACCTCCACCAGTGTCTCTGGCTCGATACCACCCAATTGTGCACAAGCCGCGGCCTCGGCCAGGACAGTAGAAAATCCCACCGACACGAAGTTGTGCAGCAATTTAAGCTTGTGGCCTGCTCCCACCGGCCCCGCATAGGTAATGTTTTCGGCAAAACTCTCCAGTAGAGGTTTATGCTTCTCGAACAACTCGCGATCGCCACCGACGATAAGGTTGAGCCGACCTTCTGCAGCTTCTTTCGGCGTGCGCGTCATCGGCGCGTCCAGAAAGCGCCCACCGGCTGTCGCAACGGCGTCAGCTATCTGCTCCGTCGAACTGGGAATCGCCGTAGAGCAGTCGATCACCACTCCCCCCGGCTTCAAGCCCTTGAGCACACCATCATCGCGAAACAAGACATCTTCGACTTGCGGCGAGCCAGTGACGCAGACAATGACCACATCGCAATGAGCCGCCAGCTCCCGGCCAGTGGCAAAGCGCTGGGCACCGTTGCCCACGAGCGTGTCTACTGGCTGGTTACCCGGGTGATCGAGGAACCCCAGCGGCCAGCCATGCTTCTGAATGTTGCTGGCGATACCGTGCCCCATCAGGCCGATGCCGACCACGCCGACCCGTATATCCGCTCGATTGTCATTCATGTCGTTATCATCCTCAGCTAAGCTTCCTGCAGACTCACAGACCGCCCATGCACATGTACTTGATTTCGATATAGTCCTCGATTCCGTACTTGGAGCCCTCACGCCCTATGCCGGACTCCTTGATACCGCCAAACGGCGCCAGTTCCGTGGAAATCAACCCTTCATTGATGCCGACGATGCCGTACTCCAGAGCCTCGGCGACACGCCATACACGGCCAATATCACGACTATAGAAGTAGCAGGCGAGACCAAATTCAGTAGCATTAGCCTGACGGATCACCTCGGCCTCGTCACTGAAGCGCAACAGCGGTGCCACCGGACCGAAGGTTTCTTCGTTCATAAGACGAGCTTCAGCGGGGACTTCGGTGAGAATGGTAGGCGTAAAGAAGCCCCCGCCCTTGTCGTGACGACTACCACCCAGGTAGACCGTGGCACCCCGCGCCTGCGCGTCCTCGATGTGCTGCTCGACCTTTTCGACGGCTGCCTGATCGATCAGCGGGCCAATGGTGACATCCGGCTCCATGCCATCACCGACACGTAGCGCATTGACGGCATGGGACAACTTGGCCGCGAAGTCGTCGTAAACGTTGTCATGAACGAAGATACGATTGGCACACACGCACGTCTGGCCGGCATTGCGGAATTTAGAGGCCATCACCCCAGCCACGGCTTGGTCCAGGTCGGCATCGTCGAAAATGATGAACGGTGCGTTGCCACCCAGTTCCATCGAAACCTTCTTGACGGTGTTGGCGCATTGGCTGAGCAGTACCTTGCCCACCTCGGTGGAGCCGGTAAAAGAGAGTTTACGGACAATGGGGTTGTCGGTTAGCTCGCCCCCCACCGTGCGTGCCGAGCCAGTCACCACGTTGAGCACTCCTTCGGGCACGCCGGCACGCTCGGCCAGTTCGGCCAGCGCCAGCGCTGAATAAGGCGTACTCGATGCGGGTTTGACCACCACAGTGCAACCCGCCGCCATGGCAGCACCGGCTTTACGGGTGATCATGGCGTTGGGGAAATTCCAGGGCGTGATCGCCGCAACCACGCCGATCGGCTCCTTGGTGACGACAATACGGCGATCGCCGGCGTGTGCAGGGATCACATCGCCGTAGATGCGCTTGGCCTCCTCACCGAACCACTCGATGAAGGAAGCACCATAGGCGATCTCACCCCTTGCCTCTTGCAGGGGCTTGCCCTGTTCAAGGGTGAGAATGGTCGCCAGATCATCTTGATGCTCCATGCATAGGTCGTACCAGCGACGCAGGATGACGGCACGCTCTTTCGCTGTTTTGGCTCGCCAGGCTGGCTGGCTGGCGTCGGCAGCATCGACGGCCGCACGCACCTCTTCTCGGGACAGGCTAGGCACGCGGCCCAGACGCTCCTGAGTGGCAGGATTGGCGACATCAATGGCCGCCCCATCATCAGCCTCGATCCAGCGTCCACCGATGTAACATCGTTGTTTGAAAAGGCCATCGTCTTGCAAGTTCATGGGACTACCACTCCTTATTTGTTGGTCTTGTGGGTACCGCCCGGGCCGATGGCGTACTTACATTGAGGCGGCTCGTTCGCGCAGGTGGCTCTCTACGATTTCCCGGAAGTCGTCGTCCCCGGCGAAGCCCAGCCGTTTTGCCTTGTCGGTGCGAAAACGAGCTGGCCAGCTGGCAACGATGGTTTCGATATCCTTGTTGTGGTGGTGCTCCACTCGTGCCAAGGCCTGCTCGCCACCATGACGGCGCAACGCCTCCAGCATCTCGGCAACGCTCACTGTAAGGCCCGGCAGCATGACACTGCGTGAGGCGCCAAAATCATCTCCGGACACTTCCGCACCGTGGATTAGCGCGGCGACCACCTTGCCCGGCGACATCACAAACATTTCCAGTTCGGTGGAAACCGGACAGATGGCAGTCTCACCACCGAGCGGCTCGCGCAGGATACTCGAGGCGAAGCTAGAGGCAGCAGCATTGGGCCGCCCCGGGCGAATCATGATGGTTGGCAAGCGCAGTACACGGCCATCAATCAAACCCCGCCGGCTGTAATCGCTGATCAGCAGTTCACACATCGCTTTTTGGGTGCCATACGAGCTCTGCGGTGTCAGCGCCGTCATGTCATCGAGCACTTCAGGTAACTCACCTCCGTAAACCGCGACCGAACTCGTCATGACGAGGCGCGTTGCGGAAAGAGCATAACGACGACAACCTTCCAGCAAGGCACGCGTGGCATCGAAGTTAACCGTCATACCCAGGTCAAGATCGGCCTCCGCTTCCGCACTGACCACAGCGGCCAAATGAAAGATCACATCGGGCCGTTCACCGAGAGATGCATTCAGGGCACCAGGCTCGGCAATATCCAGGTCGCGACACTCGACATCGATGGCATCATTAGAAAGTGACTCCAGGGCGGGGGCAGCTGGGTCGATCAATGTCAATCGCGTCAACGCTTGCCCATCGAGGCGTCCGCGGTCGAGTAGTGCCGCAATCAGGCGCTGCCCGAGAAAGCCAGCAGCGCCGGTTATCAGTACGTGCATAATTCATTCCTTTCATTGTTCGTCACGCTTTCAGATTGACCAGTGGGTGCGGCTTTACAGGCGGCCTCATAATGCCGCTCCCCCTGTCGAAGCCACGCACCAATAACCTTGTCCGGTGACTTTCCGATCCCAGCGACGCATGAACGCGTTTAGCCAGACCCACCCGCCATTTTTTCTTTGGTCGTCCGGTAAACACTATCGAGATGGGCGAGCATGGCTCTTTCAGCAGCATCCGGATCGCCTCTCTTCAAGGCCTCGACAATGTATATATGCTCACGGTAGCTGCGTTCGACCGCTCCAGGCTCGAGCAATACGCGTCGCCTCACGTACAGGTCAAAGCTGTAGAGTTCATCGGCATATTTGACCAAGATATCGTTATCGGCATATTCCGAAATCAATCGGTGGAACGCCTTGTCCGACATCTGGAAGGGTATTGGGTACTCGCCATTACACTCGGACTGAGTCTTGAGCATCTTTTCCAACTGGGCGACGCCATGATCGTCGATCTTCAAGGCTGCACGCCGTGCGATCGCCGACTCTATCACCAGGCGGCTCTCGTAAACGCTATCAATGTCATAGCGAGACTCACCGACAGGGCCAGTTGCTTCCTCGCCCTGCATAAGCCGGTAATGTTGGAGTGCCGATTCATCGACGCACACCCGAGTCTTACTACCATGCGATACGCTGACCATCCCCAGGGCTGCCAAGTGAGACACGGCACCACGAATCGTCTCTCGACTTACGCTGAAAAGCTGCGCCATCTCACGCTCGCTGGGTAGTTCATCACCATCCTGGAGCAGCCGATTGCGCACCATGTCCACCAACTTGTCGGCCAGCAACTCTTTCTTGGTCTTGTTTCTCAGCGCCTGCTCGAACGCAAAAGCCGGGTTATCCATCTCAGATCACCTCCCACCAACTGGTCTAACTTTTAGTCCATGAATCAAAATACCACAACGTTATTGCTACCTAAGTATAAGACAACGACGCACTTTTGGCCTTGACGCTCCCGTGCTGGCAACTAGGCTTGACGTTAACTGGACTGGTAATACAACCAGAAGACCAGATAACGGCAAAAGCATCACCAATTGCACGATGCAGCATTAAAGGACCCAGCCCCCATGACACCGCATAACGACAACCAAGATACTCGTGTCCGCCCCCTCATCGGCATCGTCCTGGGCGACCCAGCTGGCATTGGACCGGAGTTGATCGCCAAGCTTCTGGCGGACCCTGCCTCTCAGGAAAGCGGCCATGCGGTGCTGGTTGCCGACACTTGGCTCTGGGAAGAAGGCCAGCGCATCGCCGGCACTCGGCTCGATTTACCTGTGATCGAACGCTTCGCCGAGGCACGCGAATACACGACCCCCGTACTGATGCCCATCGATAGTATTTCTCGCGACGAGACTCGCTACGGCGAAGCGAACGCGGCGGGCGGACGTTCTGCGCGCCATGCCCTGACGCAATGTCTAGATGCCGCCGTACGGGGTGATATCGACGGGATTTGCTTCGGCCCGCTGAACAAGTATGCCATGAAGCTCGGAGGCATGAACTTCGAGGACGAACTGGGATTCTTCGCCGATTATTTGGGTGTCAATGATTACACCTGCGAGTTCAATACATTCGGAAGTATCTGGACCTCGCGTATCTCATCACATATTCCATTGAAGGATGCGCCTTCCTACGTCACGCGTGAACGTATCCTGAAAGCGGCACGCCTCACCGATAAGTCACTACGTTTGGCCGGATTTGCTGAACCACGCATCGCCGTCGCGGCATTCAATCCACATGGTGGCGAGAGTGGAACCTGCGGTCGCGAGGAAGTTGACACTATTGCCCCGGCAGTGGAAGAAGCGCAAGACGAGGGGCTCACAGTGTCCGGCCCTCACCCTGCTGACACATTATTTCTCAAAGTGCGCGACGGGGAATATGACGCCGTGGTCACCATGTTTCACGACCAAGGGCAGATCGCCATAAAGCTTCTCGGTTTTCATGAAGGGGTCACGGTTCATGGCGGCCTGCCGGTGCCCATTACCACACCAGCACACGGTACGGCCTATGACATCGCCAGCTCTGGGAAAGCCAACCTGCGCCCCACTCACAATGCTTTCAAATTGGCTTGCCAAATGGCGGCCAGCAACCGGCTTTCCAGCTAACTCCTCATCACGACGCTAGACGGACAAGATTATGAAAATCACGCGCGTAAGAGCCCGCGTCTTCGAATGGAAAGGCGACACAGTGCCACCGCAGCCGCATTTCTGCACCAATGCCATGGATGCCCTGTGGGATCGGGGCGATGCCATGGGCAGTTTCCGGTTTCATGGCTGGACGGTGGTCGAGGTCGAAACGGACGAAGGGATCGTCGGGCTCGGCAACGTGGCCCTGGCGCCACGTGTCGCCAAGACGATCATCGATCAGCATCTTGCTCCTCTGGTCATCGGCCAGGACCCGTTCGACTACGAGTACCTGTGGCAGCGCATGTATCGCGCAACGCTGGCGTGGGGACGGCGCGGTATCGGCATGGCGGCGATCTCGGGCGTCGACATCGCCATCTGGGACATCATGGGCAAGGCGCTTGGCAAGCCGGTATTCAAGCTGCTGGGCGGGCGGACCAAGGAGAAGATCCCGTGCTACGCCTCCAAACTCTACAACACCGATCGCGAGACGATGCAGCACGAGGCGCAAGTCTATCTCGACCAGGGCTTCACGGCGATGAAGATGCGTTTCGGCTATGGGCCCAAGGATGGGCCCCGCGGCATGCGCGAGAACCTCAAGAGCGTGGCCGCGGTACGCGAGGTGATCGGCGAGGACATCGACCTGATGGCCGATTGCTACATGGGATGGAATCTCGACTATGCCCGGCGCATGCTGCCCCGCCTCGAACCCTTCGAGCTGCGTTGGCTGGAGGAGCCGGTGATCGCCGATGACATCGACGGCTACGCCGAACTCAACCGCATCGCCCCCATGCCGATTTCCGGCGGCGAGCACGAATTCACCGTGCACGGTTTCCGACAACTCCTGGAGAAGAAAGCCGTCTCGGTGATTCAGTACGATACCAACCGCGTCGGCGGCATCAGCGTGGCGCGCAAGATCAACGCCATGGCCGAGGCTTTCGAGGTACCGGTGATCCCGCATGCGGGGCAGATGCACAACTACCATCTGACGATGGCCTCGCTGGCCTCGCCGATGTCCGAATTCTTCCCGGTGCATGACGTCGAGATCGGCAATGAGCTTTTCTACTACCTGTTCGAGGGCGATCCAGAGCCCATCGACGGATATCTCGACCTAAACGACGACCTTCCAGGACTTGGGCTCACACTCAGTGAAACCAATTTTGACCAGTTCCACATCGTCGAGTAGGCAATTCTCGACGGCAATATTCATTCTTTGATCAGTAGAGGAGGCAGTCAACGCTTTACGCTCACAAGAACAATCGCTCAGCTCACAGACATATCGGGAGAACTACCATGACTATCACAACAAAACGCAACAGTTTTCTACAGATCGGCGGTACCATGGCAGTAGCCTTTGCATTGGGTTCCGCAACATTCGCAAGCTCTGCCCAGGCCGAAGAGTCCTCTTGGTCTCCTTCGCAGAACGTATCGATGGTGGTGCCTTTTAAACCAGGCGGTGGTAGCGACACGTTCGGCCGCGCAGCTACATCAGGAATCAAGGAGGTCAGGGAAGATGTCGAGATCTCCGTCAATAATATTGTAGGTGGTTCAGGAGCCATCGGTTACTCAACACTCCTGCAACGAGATGGCAACCCCCACTACCTGCTCGCCTCGGAGACAGGGGCAGCCATCATCCTGCCCCTCATGAACGACGTCCCGTACAGCTGGGACAAGCTAACGCCAATTGCTGAAGCTGCCGAAGATCACACAATGATCATCGTCGCCAATGATTCTCCGCATGAATCCATTAGCGACCTGGTAGATGCGGCAAAGCAAGGCCAAGTGAACATCGCTATCTCAGGCAAGGGGAGCCCAGCATCACTAGCCTTCCAACTGATTGAACAGAACCAGGACGTAACGTTCAACCGCGTCGTCTTCGAATCAGGATCGGCCAACAACGCAGCTCTACTCGGCGGTGATGTCGCCGCCGCCGGCGCCAACCCCGGTGAGGCTATCGAACTCATCAAGGCCGATAAAGTCCGCGCCCTGACTATCTTCAAGGAGGAACGTTTCGACCAAGGCCCCTTGGCCGAAGTGCCGACAATCGCCGAAGCGGGAATCGATGTCGATGTCACACCCACCCTGCAATTCCGTGGAATACTCGCTTCTCCCGGTCTCAGCGAGGCACAAAAAACCTATTGGGAAAACGCCGTCAAGTCGTGGTCTGAAACCGAGGGCTACAAGACTTACATCGAAAACAATTACCTAACCCCCAAGGTCCGCACCGGTGAAGAATTCGCCGCTTTCCTCGAAAAACAACATAACACTATTGCCCCGCTCCTGACTGAAACGGACTGAGAGGTAATCACCATGAAACCGAGAGGAGACTATGTGGGAGCGCTGATCCTCGTCGCAGTGGGAGCGGCGTTCTCCACCCTCTCGGTCGATTACGGCATCTGGGGGGAGGGAGCCCGAATTACTCCGGGCTTCGTCCCCTTCGTAGTCGGCCTGCTATTGGTCGCCTTCGGTGCAATGATCGGCTGGGAGACTTGGCGATCAAGAGTTAAGTCTACAACGCCCCCATCAGAAAATGACACTGAGTCCAGTTCAATAACCAGCAAAGAATTACGCTACAACACTACAAAAACCGTGGCACTCGTCTTTGGGTTATTGCTCATAGCGGTCATCTTGGCGCCTATTCTTGGATTCCTTATAACCTTTTCCATTCTTGTCTTCGTGATCTTGGCCGGTGTAGAGCGCGAACACATCGGATTCAGTTTCGCTATCAGCTTGGGTATAGGCCTGCTCGCGTGGCTGATCTTTTACCAATTCATGGGGATCCGTTTACCCCTCGGCATCAGTGCCCCGCTGCTTGGAGGCTGAATAATGGATTTCTTCTCACACCTCATAACGGGGTTTGGCACCGCGCTATCCCCCATGAACTTGCTCTATTGCTTCATCGGGGTCTTGCTCGGAACGGTCATTGGCCTGCTCCCTGGATTAGGCTCAGCCACCGGCGTCGCGTTGCTATTACCCCTAACGCTCACTCTCAGCCCGATCACTGCGCTTATCATGCTCGCGGGTATCTACTATGGAGCCCAGTATGGCGCGACGATCACCTCGGTCTTAATTGCAACGCCTGGCGACTCGGCCAGCGTCGTCACCGCCATCGACGGCTATCCGATGGCTCGACAAGGCAGGGCCGGACCAGCCTTGGCCATCGGTGCGGTCTCAAGCTTTGTGTCGGGCATCACCAGCTTGATTCTCCTCATGGCGTTAGCGCCAGTCTTTGCCTCGCTGGCGCTGCATTTCGGGCCACCCGAAATCTGCGCACTGATCGTTCTTGGCTTCACAAGCATCGTCGGCTTCAGTGGCACGTCGAGAATCAAAGGGTTGGCCATGGCCACTTTCGGCGTTGCTATCACCACTATTGGCCTCGATCCTCAAAGCGGCAGCACACGTTTTACCTTCGGCTTCATTAACCTTTTCGGGGGTATCGGTTTCTTGCCAGTCGTGATTGGCCTGTTCGCGGTTGCCGAAGTACTGCATCAAGTCCGTAGCGGCAAAGTTGAGCCAATACGTACACGGTTTCGCGATATGATCCTGAAGCGGGAGGACTGGCGGAGATGTCGGACCACAATATTCAGTAGTGGGTTACTTGGCTTTTTCATCGGAGTGCTCCCGGGCGCCGGGGCCACACTCGCTTCTTTTCTAGGTTACGATCTGGCACGCCACTTCTCTAAGCACAAAAGCGAATTCGGCAAGGGAGCGATAGAGGGAGTGGCCGCACCGGAGGCCGCGAACAGCGCAGCCGTCAATGGCTCCTTCGTCCCAACCCTTACCTTGGGTATTCCCGGGTCGGGTACCACCGCAGTGCTCCTTGGCGCCTTCATTGTGTTCGGCATTCAGCCTGGGCCCTTACTTTTCACCAACGAGCCTGATCTGGTCTGGGGGTTGATGGCCTCATTTTTTATCGGCAGTGTAATTTTGCTGTTGCTAAACCTGCCTCTAGTCCCCCTATTTGCCTCGATCCTGCGTTTCCGTTATGAACTGATCTACCCTTGTATCTTGTTCCTTTCCTTCATCGGCGCTTACGCCATTGAAAACCGTATGTGGGGAGTCTGGCTAGCACTGGCTTTCGGAATAATCGGTTATTTCATGAAGCGCTATGACTATCCCACTGCGCCTTTGATACTCGGCATCGTTCTTGGCGGGATGTTCGAGAAGACGCTAATCCAGACTTCTTCCATGGGGGGCGGCGACCTGACGATCTTCCTTGACCGCCCAATCGCCATGATACTTTTCGCGTTAGCCGCGCTCATTCTTTATGGCCCGCGATTATCAAAAGCATATAGAAAAATACGGAAACTGAGCGCCAAAAAAGCCTGAAAGCAACTCAAAAAACAGGCCACCCTGCTTTTTAAAAGGTGGCCTGCACACACCAACGAGATGCATCATGACATACTCTTGGGCTCCGCCATATCAGACAGGGAAGACACCTCAACTTTATCGCTGAGATGGCGGCGCAGAATTTTTCCCAGTGTCTCGCCATCTCGGCGACGAAGGGCATCGATAATATCCTCGTGATCCTGTACCGCTTTAGCCCAGTACTCTCTGCTGAGCTCGGCGGAAAAACGAACACGCCGGACCCTCTGATTCAAGTTCTTGTAGACATCAATCAGTACATCATTGCGGGAGGCAACCACGATTGCTTCATGTATCTGCTGGTTGGTCAACAGATACTCAGCCATGTTGGAATTCTTGTAATGAGCCAGCATTTGATAGTGCAATGCTTCTATATTAGCGAGTTCGGCATCGGAAACATGTGCGCAAGCCAGTTCGCCGGACAACCCCTCGAGTGCACTCATAACTTCCAGCGTATTCTGTAAAGTATCGATGGTCAGTTTGGAGATGCGTGCACCTCGGTTCGGCAGAAGTTCTACAAATCCTTCCGAAGCCAATACTTTCAATGCTTCTCGCAGGGGGGTGCGCGAGACGCCAAATTGTTCACAGAGCTGTTTTTCAGGAACACGGCTTCCGGGTGTCAGCGTACCCGCGTCGATCATATCACGGATACGTACAGCGACTTCACCATGTAGCGTGTTCTGCTTGATCTTATCCATAGACCTATCCGATGTCCGAGTACACAGTATCGCACTACATGACAAGCACGCGGCGACCCAGTTGACCGTGTGATGCTTCAACCGCACTATGATGGCTAATAACGAATTTTATATTTTGAATTCATTTCTGCAGCATTCTAGCAACCACGCCTTCCTTCTGCTATCCCACCTCTTTTTACAGGGCCCAATCGGTATACGCGCCTCCCGCGATAGCGCCATAGCTTCCTACTTATCTTCGGGGATTTGCGGCCATTACCCCTTCGCCTCGTGCTTGGCGAGAATGCCCCGGGCGCGGCTGACGACCGGCGCGTCGACCATCTGGCCCGCGACGCTGAATGCGCCGGCCTCGCGGTCGGCACCGTCGATCACTTGCCTGGCCCAGGCGACATCGGCCTCGCTGGGAGAAAACGCCCGATTGACGGCGGACAACTGCCGAGGATGGATGCATAGCATGCCGGCGAAGCCCATCTCCTTGGCGTGAACGGCCGCCCGCGCCACGGCGTCCGTATCGTCGATGGCCGGATGCGGGCTTTCGAACGGCGCGGCCAGGCCCGCCGCGCGCGAATGGACCACCAGCTGGTAGCGCCCCTGGTCGAGCATTTGGCGCGCCCCCGACGTCTCGGGTGTGAGTCCCAGCTCGGAGATCAGATCCAGGGCCCCGAAACTCAGCCGCTCGACGCCGGTCATGCCCACCAGGCCGGGCAACGCCAGCAGCCCTGGCGCGGTTTCGATCTGCAGCCACAGCGGTTTGCCGCAGGCGGCGGCCTGCTCAAGCGCTGGGACGGCTTCAGCCTTGGGCACGAGCAGATGCGTGACGGCCCTCTCACGCGCGCACAGCGCCAGGTCGAGCGCATGATGCGGGGAAGCGGGCGCATTCACGCGCACCACGAGCGAGGCCTGAGGGTTGTCCGCCAGAAAGGCCGCCAGAGCCTCCCGGGCCGCGGCCTTGTCGCCATCGGCCACGGCATCTTCCAGATCGACGATCACGACATCCGCCGTGCTGGCCAAGGCCTTGGCGATGCGGTCCGGCCGCGTGGCCGGAACGAACAGTAGCGAGCGCAGGGCGTGCGGGTTCATAAAAGGCTCCGTCGAATGACACGGTTGGCATTCAGGCAATGGCAGATTATCCCAGCAACGAGCGCAGTCCGGCGATGGCATCCTTGCCGCGCGCCTGCTTCTTCTCGGGGTCTTCCTTGTCGGCGCGACCTTCCCATTCGAGATCGTCGGGCGGAAGCTCCTCGAGAAAGCGACTGGGCGTGCAGTCCAGCAGCTCGCCATAGGCCTTTCGCTGGCGGGCCAGGGTCAGCGTCAAGGTGCGCCGCGCCCGGGTGATGCCGACGTAGGCGAGGCGCCGCTCCTCTTCGATGGTGCCGGCTTCGATCGCATTGCGGTGCGGCAGCAGTTCTTCTTCCAGCCCCATCAGGTAGACGTGCGGGAACTCCAGCCCCTTCGAGGCATGCATGGTGAGCAGCTGCACCCGGTCGGAGTCGTCCTCCTCGGCCTGCTGCTCGAGGATATCGCGCAATACCAGCCGCGAAATCGCGGACTCCACGTCGTCGGTCTCGTCGGCGTCGTCATCGTCGCGCTGCATCGACTTCTCGAGCTGGTCGATCAGGGTCCACACATTGGCCATGCGCCGCTCGGCGATGGTCGGGGCGCTGGCGTTCTGGAACAGCCAGGCCTCGTAATCCATCTCGCGCAGCATGTCGCGAATCGCCGCGATGGCATCGCCCTGGTCCATGCGCCGGCGCACGCCGTCGATGAAGTGCGTGAAGCGCGACAGGCGCTCCACCGCACGCGTGGGCAGCACCTGCTCGAGGCCGATTTCGTGACATGCGGCGAACAGCGACACCTGCCGCTCGGTGGCATAGTTGGCGAGCTTCTCCAGTGTTCCCGGCCCGACCTCGCGACGCGGCACGTTGACGATACGCAGGAAGGCGTTGTCGTCGCCGGGGTTGATCAACAGGCGCAGGTACGCCATGGCATCCTTGATCTCGTTGCGCGAGAAGAACGACGTGCCGCCGGAGAGCTTGTAGGGAATCTGGTAATGCTGAAGCTTGAGCTCCAGTAACCGCGCCTGGAAGTTGCCCCGGTAAAGGACCGCGAAATCGCGCCATTCGGCACGCTCCTTGATGCGCCGGGTGAGGATCTCGCTGGCCACGCGCTCGGCCTCGGCCTCTTCGTGACGATTGACGATGACGCGAATGGCATCGCCCTGGCCCATCTCCGACCACAGGGTCTTCTCGTAGACGTGGGGATTGTTGCCGATCAGGGTATTGGCCGCGCGCAGAATGGTACCGGTGGAGCGATAGTTCTGTTCGAGCTTGATGACGTTCAGGCGCGGGAAGTCCTCCCCCAGGGTGACCAGGTTCTCGGGGCGTGCGCCGCGCCAGGCGTAGATCGACTGATCGTCGTCGCCGACCACGGTGAAGGTGGCGCGCTCGGCCATCAGCAGCTTGACCAGTTGATACTGGCTGACATTGGTGTCCTGATACTCGTCGACCAGCATGTACTGGATCTTGCGCCGCCAGCGGGCCAGGGCGTCGGGATTGTCGCGCAGCAGCACCACCGGCAGCAGGATCAGGTCGTCGAAGTCGACCGCGTTGTAGGCCTTGAGATGCCGGCTGTAGGCTTCATACACCCGCGCCGCGTATTGCGTGTCTTCATCCGCGGCGTGCGAGATCGCCTGCCCCGGCAGCACCAGGTCGTTCTTCCACTGGGAAATCTGCCCCTGCACCGCGTTGATCTGCTCGGCGTCGGTATCCGCTTCCTTCTGCATCAAGTCGCGCAGCAGTGCCTTGGCATCCTCGGGATCGAACAGCGAGAAGCCCGGCTTGTAGCCCAGCGTCTTCAGTTCGCCGCGAATGATGTTGAGCCCCAGGGTGTGGAAGGTGGACACCGTCAGGCCGTGGCCCTCGCGCCCCTGGAGCATCTCCCCCACGCGCTCCTTCATCTCGCGCGCCGCCTTGTTGGTGAAGGTCACCGCCGCGATCTTGCGCGCGCTCATCCCGCATTCCTGGATCAGGTAGGCGATCTTGGTGGTGATCACGCTGGTCTTGCCGGACCCGGCACCGGCCAGCACCAGGCAAGGGCCGTCGATATACCGCGCGGCTTCCTGCTGGCGGGGATTGAGCTTGGCGAGGCGCTGGCGAATCGAGGGAGAGGTGCTCATGACGTCGGCACCGCCTCCGCATCGGCGATCCCCGCCCCGGCGAACTCGAGCTGGCGCCAGGCTTCGAAGACCAGGATCGCGCAGGCATTGGAAAGGTTCAGACTGCGGCTGTCGGGCAGCATGGGAATGCGCAGCCGCTGCGCCGGCGGCAAGGCATCGAGCATGGCCTGCGGAAGCCCGCGGGTCTCGGGGCCGAAGACCAGGGCATCGCCTTTCCGGTAGGCGACCTCGTGATAGCCGGTGCGACCGCGCGTGGACACCGCCAGCACGCGCGCCGGCTGCACGCTTTCCAGGAAGGCGCGCCAGTCGGCATGTACCTTGACCCGCGCCCACTCGTGGTAGTCGAGCCCCGCGCGACGCAGACGCTTATCGTCGAGCGCGAAGCCCAGCGGCTCGATCAGATGCAGGCGGAAGCCGGTATTGGCGCACAAACGGATGAGATTGCCCGTGTTGGGCGGAATTTCGGGCTCAAAGAGTACGATATCGAGCATGAGGATCACTGTGCCATGGCGGCGATGAGCCCCCATGATACGCAATCGGCGCCCCGAATGGGACGCCGATCGGAGCTTTCTGCAGCGCCCTCAGAAGCCGACGCTGACGCCGACCACCGGCCCGCTGTCGAGGGTATGCTCGCCGCTCTCGTCGAAGTCGGTGCGGTAATAGCGGTAGCCGCCATACAGGTAAGTCTGCGAGACGACGTTGACCCGCGCCTGGGCACCGTACTCATAGCTCTTCTTGATGTCGCCGTGACTCAGGCCATCCGGCGTATAAAAGCCGTAGCCGCCCACCGAGGTCAGTGGAATCGGGGTGTCGACGAAGGCCGAGCCCCCCAGGCCGACACCACCGCCATCACCGAAATGCGTGTCCTGGTATTGATAGCGCGCGCCCACCAACAGATCGACCAGCGGCAGGTACGGCGAGAACATCAACGACCCGGAGTAGGTATCGGCATCGTGACCGCTGTCGTCCGACGTGAAGTAACCGACGCTGGCCCGCAGCGTGGGAAAGATGCTTTGGCTCGCCTCGATGCCTCGGGAGTCGGCACCCGCGTTGGCGGACACGCTGAGCGCCATGGCCTGATGGCTGGCCAGCAGAAGGCCGGCGGAAGCAAGCACGGAACCGAGTGACTTGATCATGGGAAACTCTCGCAAAAGATGGTGAACACTGTCATCACTATGGCATAATCACGGCAGTTTAAAAACGCCGTTTTCAAACCTTATCCGTCGAGACGCACACCGTAACGGTCACGATACGCACGGATAGCGTCGGCGTGCTGGCGCAGCGACTGGTCGCTCTCGTCACCCTGCGACTGGCGCGTTTCCAGGTAGGCCAGTACCTGGTCCAGGGTCACGATGCTGACGACGGGCATGCCATACTGGCTCGTCACTTCCTGGATCGCGCTTTGCGCCTTGAGGCCGTTTTCGTCCTGGCCGCGCTCCTGACGGTCGAGGGCGATGACCACGCCGGCCGCCTCGGCACCGGCGGCGTCGATGAGCTGCATGACCTCACGGATCGCGGTACCAGCGGTGATGACATCGTCGATGATCAGCACCCGACCGGCGAGCGCCGCGCCGACGATGTTGCCGCCTTCGCCGTGGGCCTTGGCTTCCTTGCGGTTGAACGCGAACGGCAGGTCGCGGTCATGATGATCGGCCAGCGCCACGGCGGTGGTCGTCGCCAGCGGGATGCCCTTGTAGGCAGGGCCGAACAGCACGTCCGCCTCGAGCCCGCTATGCGCGATGGCCTGGGCATAGAAGCGGCCCAGGCGCGCCAGCGCACGGCCGCTCTTGAACAGACCGGCATTGAAGAAATAGGGGCTGATCCGCCCGGACTTGAGGGTGAATTCACCGAACTTGAGCACGCCTTCGTCGATGGCGAACTCGATGAACTCCCGCTGGTACGGCTGCAGTTGAGCGGTCACGCTGACTCCCTATCACCCTGATCGTTTCTACACATTTACCTAAACGTCGAAAGCTCAGGTATCATACACGCGCGACGAAAAAGGGACCATGTATGAAAATCGCCAGCATCAATGTCAACGGGATCCGCGAAGCGGTCGGGAGGGGGTTTCTCGACTGGCTGGCCAACCAGGACGCCGACGTCGTCTGCGTGCAGAATCTCAAGGCCAAAAGCTTCGAACTCGACGACAGCATCCTCTTTCCCGAAGGGTACGAAGGTTACTTCCTGGATGCCGAGGAAGACGGCTTCTCCGGCGTGGGGCTCTATTGCCGCACGATTCCCAAGGCCATCATGTACGGGCTGGGGTTCCCCCAGTGCGATAACGAAGCGCGTTTCCTGCAGGCCGATTACGAGCGCTTCAGCATCGCCAGCTTCCTGATGCCCGACGGTAGCGACCTGGAGGCCAAGCAGGCCTTCATGAATCAGTACCAGGAATATCTCAGCAAGATGGTGCGCAAGCGCCGCGAGTACATCATCTGCGGAACTTGGCACATCGCGCACAAGACCATCGACCTCGCCAACTGGGCCGACAACCAGACCACGCCGGGCTTTCGCCCCGAAGAGCGTGCCTGGATGGATCAGGTCTTCGGTCCGATGGGCTACATCGACACCTTCCGTGAGGTCAATCGCGACGCCAATCAGTACACCTGGTGGCCCAAGCTCGACCAGGAAGTGCCGCGCGCGCGACAGGAAGGCTGGCGTCTGGACTACCAGATCGTCGGTCCCGAGTTCCGCCGCCACGTGGTGGATGCCTGGATCGACCGCGACGCGACCTTCTCCGAATTCGCGCCGCTCATCGTCGAGTACGATCTCGAACTGTAACGTCGCCGGTCCCCGCGCCCATGACGACGCCGGCCTCTGGCCGGCGTCGTGCGTTTTCAGTCACGAAAACCCAGTGCCTCGCGCTGATGCGCGAACAGCTGACGCCCGGCGCCTTCGGCCAGGTCCAGCATCGCATTGAGCTCCTGACGGGTGAACGTCGCCGTTTCGGCAGTGCCCTGCACCTCGATCAGGCCACCATCCTCGGCCATCACCACGTTCATGTCGGTACCCGCCGTGCTGTCCTCGGGATAGTCCAGGTCGACGACCGGCTGTCCCTTGAAGATACCCACCGACACCGAGCTCACCAGCTGCTTGAAGGGATCCTTCTTGATCAGCTTCTCGCGCTGCAAGTGATGGATGGCATCCACCAGCGCCACGCAACCGCCGGTGATCGACGCCGTGCGCGTGCCGCCATCGGCCTGGATCACGTCGCAATCCACGGTGATCGTGAATTCGCCCAGCTTCTTGAGATCCACCACGGTGCGCAGCGAGCGACCGATCAAGCGCTGGATCTCCAGCGTACGGCCACCTTGCTTGCCGCGCGTGGCTTCGCGTCCGCCACGGGTGTGAGTCGCGCGCGGCAGCATGCCGTATTCGGCGGTGATCCACCCTTGCTGCTTGCCACGCAACCAACGCGGCACGCCGGCTTCCACACTGGCGTTACACAGCACCTTGGTATCGCCGAAGCTCACCAGTACGGACCCTTCCGCATGGCGCGTGTAGCCCCGTTCCAGGGTGATCTCGCGGGGTTGGTCGGGCTGTCGTCCACTCGGGCGCATACCACCTCTCTGCATCGTCGGTCGAAACACTCACTTCAAAAGCCCCGGATCGCAAGACCCAGGAGCGAGACGTCCAGTCACGGCCATGCCGCGACGATCCACGCATTCTACACCCAAGCGGGCCTCACGCGGACCGGGAATCGGTTAGACTGCAGAATTGAGTGAGATTGGCCACATACCGCGCAGGAGAATCGCATGGCGTACAGCATGACCGCCTTCACCCGGCAGACGCAGGACGCCGAATGGGGCAGCTTGCAGCTCGAGCTGCGTTCGGTGAATCAGCGCTATCTGGAACCGCACTTCCGCCTGCCGGACAGCCTTCGCGATCTCGAGCCCGCCTATCGGGAGGCGCTGCGCAAGCGTCTCTCGCGCGGCAAGGTGGAATGTACGCTGCGTTTCGATCCGGCCCACGACGACGCCACGCTCAGCGTCAACGAGACGCGCCTGGCCACCCTGGCCCAGGCCCTCGGACGTGTCCGCGAGCAGATCCCCGACGCCGCCATGCCCGATGCCTTGGCGCTGCTCGATCACCCCGGCGTGCTCGAAAGCGACGGACTCGACCTTGAGCGTGTCCAGCATGCCGCGCACGCACTTTTCGATGCCGCACTGGACGACCTGACCGCCGGCCGTGCCCGCGAAGGCGAGCGTCTCGCGGCCTTGATTCGCGAACGGCTGGCCGGCATCCGCGATCTGGTGGCCGAAGTCCGCGCGCACCTGCCCGCCATTCTGGACAACCAGCGCCAGCAGCTGGCCGACCGCCTGAACGCTTTCAAGGCCGAACTCGACCCCCAACGTCTCGAGACCGAAATCGCCCTGCTCGCCCAGAAGGCCGACGTCGCCGAGGAGCTCGATCGTCTCGAGACGCACGTGGCCGAAGTCGAGCGTCAACTCAGGCAAAAAGGCCCCATCGGCCGCCGCCTCGACTTCCTGATGCAGGAACTCAACCGCGAAGCCAACACCCTCTCCTCGAAGTCCATCGTCGCCGACACCACCCGCTGCGCGGTGGAGTTGAAGGTGTTGATCGAACAGATGCGCGAGCAGATCCAGAATATCGAGTAGCATCCACCAAAGGCCATCAAAAACCATTAAACTATTGTTTTTCAAATAAAAAAAGACATAAGAAGTCCACCAAGGTCCACCAACCCCTCCGGAAATCCAGATCATATCGGGGAGTAATCCGGGGAGAAAAAGCATTGCCTCTCCTCCCTCCGACACATACCCTTACAGATACTCCCCAACCATGTCGATCCGAGTGCATGACCGGGAGAAAGTGGGGGAGGTGCCCGCTGGCACTCTAAATGCCGTTGCAAAAAGGTCCACTGGGCGCCAGTGACGAGCTCATATGACATTGAGCCGCCTATCTAGCCCAAGCCTAGCCCGAGCAGCTATCAAACGGTCGTTTGTTTTATTTTCAACGGGGGACGAGAGGAAATAATGGGAAGCCTTACCGCCAAGAAGAGCCAGTCGCTTGTCAAGGAGGGTAAAGCAGGGCGCTACAGCGACGGCAACGGTCTGTACCTGATGATACCGAGGAAAGGAACTCCTTACTGGATGTTGCGATACACGCTGTTTGGCAAGCGGCGTGAGATGACGCTGGGCAAACATGCCCACCTCTCTCTCGCCGAGGCTCGGACGAAAGCGGTTGAAAACCAGAAGTCTATACGCGAAGGCCTTGACCCCATCGAGGAACGCAAACGCGATAGCCAGGCCTTGATCAGGACAGTGGAGGACCTGTTTGCTGACTGGTACCCGGAGCTAGAGAGAAGACTCAAGCACCCAGCTATTCCAAAGCGGATATACAAAAAAGAAGTGGCGCCCCTCATCGGGGGTAGATCGCTGGATGCTGTCACCCCAATTGATATCCGTGAAATAATTAGACGAGTAACAAATAGTGGTAGGCCGACAATAGCTAATGACACACTGATGTATCTTAAACAGATGTTCAACCACGCCATAAAACTGGGAATTTTAACCTACAACCCAGCATCAGCCTTCAACGTCAACGACGCAGGCGGTATTGAGAAAAGCCGCGATAGGGTTTTGAGCCTCGATGAGATTCGCAACGTTTTCCAAGCCTTCAGAGACAATAGCGACAGCTTCAGCCGCGACAACTACCTCGCCTGCGCGCTACTGCTCGTCCTGGGGGTACGTAAGACCGAACTTACCGAAGCCCAGTGGTCAGAATTTGACCTGAAGAACGGCCGGTGGAACCTGAGCGGTGAGCGCAGCAAGACAGGCGCCGGGATCGTCATTCCCCTCCCACCGCAAACCATCGGCTGGCTGGAAGAGCTCAAGATCCGTGCCTGCGGCTCGGACTATGTCTTTCCTAATCGCCGCAGCAGTAAGCGGGCCCACATGGGCAAAGACACGCTGAATCGTGCCATTGCCAAGCTATTTGGCAAGGAGCCTGGCAAGAAGCCGCAACCAGAGAACCGGATGGGCGATATCACCGAGTTTACTGTGCATGATCTGCGCCGCACCTGCCGCAGCTTACTCGCTGCGGTTGGTGTACCGGGGCATGTCGCGGAGCGTTGCTTGAATCACAAGCTCAAGGGCGTCGAAGGCATCTACGACCGTTACGACTACTTCGACGAGCGAAAAGAAGCGATTATCAAGGTCGCAAACCTTCTTGGCCCTGCAATAAATCTTCCCTAACTCACAACGTAAATTTCTACACACCAACAACATCTCATGAGCCAATTTTGGAGAAAGCGCCATGAGACTAATCAAGCTTAAAGATGTCACCAGCCTTACAGGTCTTGCACGCTCCACCATTTACAAATACATTTCCGAAGAAAGATTCCCAAAACCAGTATCCTTGGGAGAAAGAAATGTCGCCTGGGTAGAGGAAGAAATTCAGGACTGGATCCTAGAAAAAATAGCCGAAAGAGACCTTGCATAAACAGGGTAAAAAAACACGCTCGTCATTCCACCTAGCCGCAACATTCCCGCCGACTAAAAAAATACCGCTCCACCAGCCGACACAGCTTCCTAAGCAGGAAGCTGTGTCGGCATTATCATGTTATTTTTTCAACGGCATCCCCTCTCAGCGAAGGACACTACCTCCTCACTGCCAACCACTAGGTGTGTAAATCCACCAGGTTTTCATCAGGCATCAGGCCGCCATGACCATGGCCATGCGACGATCAAGCTCCTCGTAGAAGGCCTCAACCCGCTTGGCAATGGTGCGGATCATCGTCTCGTCCCGGTAGGCACGCTTCACGAACAGCGGCATGCCCGGCCAGTAGCTGACGAAGTCGATCCACTCCCGCTCGCTGACCCACAGCCCGCCTTGGCACTGAGCGACGTGCTCCTGGGGCAGCTCGTCGGCCAGCAATAGCTCGATCTGGTACTTGGGCAGCTTGGTCTTGATTTCGACCAGGCCATTGCTGTCGACCAGGCAGTCGGGCGAGTAGCCCACCCCGTGGTTGAGGATGATGCCGACCTGCTCCAGTTGGGGCAGGCCGGCGGCCTCGTGATAGAGCTCCCGGGCCACGGGTTCCAGCTCATGACCGCGCTGGGTGTGAGCGTTGCCCTGGAAGGCATCGGAGGGCTCGCCGGTGATGCGCTCGCCGATCAGCTGATGCATGTAGCTCATCGCACCGGTACCGAAGCCTCCCGGCCCCTTGCCCTTGACCAGCAGAGTCTTCAGCTCGGACATGGTGACGATGCCGAGACGGGCGGCATGCCACTCGGGCGTGCCCTGTTCCAGTGTCAGGATCTGCATGACGATCTCCTTCTCGATGACACGGCATAGGCCAGAGAGGGGAGGCCCCTCGCCGGCCGGTCAGTGATGTTGATGGTTGGGCTGCGCCCGCTTCTGCAGGGAGGCACGCAGCTTGTCGAAGTCGCTGCGCGGTACCTGCTCGGCCTCGGCGTACTTGCCGACGAACCATTCCTGAGTCGCCGGGGGACAGGCGGCGATCAGCTGCCGGATCTGTCCGGCCTGGAAGGGGGTGACCAGCTTGACCGGGGCGGCGGCGTGACCGTTGTCATCCTGGCCGCGGGTAGTGATGTTAAGCAGGGCGCAAAGTATGTAGCGCTTGCCGTAGCTGGTGGAGGAGCCGAAGGCCTGCACGGCGTTCTTGCTGCCGCTGGTATCGGCCGGCAACAGCATGCTGGTTTCTTCACGATGACCGTCCTGGTGCATCAGCACGCCGGTCACCTGAATGCCGCGTTCCTGGGTCTGAATACGGAAGCTCACCGCGAAGCCGTGCTTCTTCATGATCGGCCGCACGGTATCGACGATGTCCTCGAGGGTGGCGTAGTGGCCGTTGTTAGTCTTGCCGCGTTCGGCGATGCTCGGCAGCTCAGTCTGCATGGCCGCCATGGCGGCGCTATAGGCCATCAGCGCCTGCCGGTCGAGCACCCGCTCCTGCATTTGCAGCAGGCGCTCCATCTTGTCGATGTCGACCTCGGGATTGAGGGCGGCCCGCTCGATCACCTGGATAATCGCGGTGCTGTCCTGGGTGGTTTGAGCGATCGGTGCCTGCTCGGCGGTCTTGGGATGAATGTGGGTTGCCATGATGGCCTCCGTTATCGATAGCGTTGGATGACTTCAGGGAGCTCCTCGGTCGGGACCGGCTCCAGGGACACGGCCACGCGATAGACCTGGCCCTTGGCCAGCACGTGGGTCTCGGTCGATTGCTCGCGAGCCTCCAGCAACTGACGCGTCAGCTGGGTCAGGGCATGGCAGATCTCGAATGTCATGAGCGGTTGCATCGGTACCTCCAAAAACAAAAACGCCCGGCCTTTGAGGGGCCGGGCGCTATGCCGTGGTAGGGAAAAGGCGAGGTAGGGAGAGCTTAGGACCCCGTTCAGGCCACCAGCGCAAGGGCGGACTCTAACGCTTTGTCCTTGAGGCCGGCGCCCTGGCCGAACCAGGCGGAGTCCATGCGATAGTCGTTGCTACGGGCGCGCTTCTCGTGATCCACGTACTCGGTGACCGCGTTGAGTAGCCCCCAGGCGGTGCCTTGCGCCGTGCACAGCCGAGAGCCCCGCCCTTCACCCTGATAGAGCTTCTGGACGCGGTTGAGGGCGCGAACGTTGGGCAGCTTGGACGGATCCTCCAGCGGCGCCTCGGCGTTGCAGATCACCGACTGGAAGTAGGTCCTCGCCTCCTCCTGGCTAACCTTGCGCTCGGCCAGGGTCTTCAGGCGATACATGAAGTCGTCCCACTGGGACACGGAGATACCCAGCTGCTGCTTGACCAGCTGCGGCCGAAACTCAGTGCTGTGCGGCACCTTCACTCCTTGCGACATGCCGTCCACGGCGATGGACAGAGTGTTGTTGCAGACCACCCGCACCGAGGTCGGCATAGCGACGGTGGCCAGAGAGCCATCGCAGGACGTCGCCAACAGCAGGTAATCGTTGACCTGGTCCTGCCCCTTCAGGGCGGCACCCAGGCCGCTGCGGGCCAGTGCCCAGAACTTGCGACCGCCCTTGAGCACCCCGGCGGTCTCGAGCTCATAACCCGCGTATTCGGTCAGATCACGGTAGAACTCCAGCACCTCTTCCGGCTGCACCACCTTGTAACGCTGGGAGACGACCGACAGCGGATCCTTGGTATCGGAGCGGTAGAGCACCTTCTGCTCCGGGAAAGAGTGGATGCTTCCCAGGTGGCCCGCGCCATCGGCAATGAAACGCACCGGGGATTCATCAATGTGCCAGTCCATGCCAGCTTGCTGCCGCCAGACCTCTAGTGGTTGATGACGAGACAGTTGCTGTCCCAGCCCATGCCAGGGGGTGTCACCGACGTAAGCCATGTGTTCGATTTGATGTGCCATAGCTATAGCTCCTTGAGAGACGAACACGGCATAACGGCCCGCTCTCCAAAGAAAGCGGGCCAACCGTGAGCATGTTGAGAAAGAGATTCGAGGGGCCACCACCAAAGCAGTGATGGAGGCGCGAGAGCTTGTAATGAGGGATCAGTCGACGTGGGGGCGAAAGGTATGGCCGCAAGCGCGGCACTCGAGATTGTCGAGCATCTGGTTGTCCAGCTCGCTACCCAGACGAGCCCCGGCGACGCCACCCGCGGTGCCGCCGATCAGTCCACCAAAGACTGCTCCGGCGATGCTGCCGACGGCGATCCCTACCGGACCACCGACTGCGCCCACCAGGGCACCGGCCTCGGCGCCACTCCAGGCACCGGCTGCTCCACTAGCGGTACCGGCCACCGCCCCCGTGGAGCCTCCTACCTTTCGCCCATGATGGCGCGACACCACCCGCGACGCGCTACAGCTGGGACAAGACATGGACATGACACTACCTCCTCCATCGGGAAAGACATGAGAACGAAGCCGTCCGTTTGGGGCTTCAAGGAGGTAGTACAGGTTTAAGATTCGGTTGAATCGACAACGGGCAGAATCCTGGGCGACACACCCGCTGGATCATCGGGGTATACGTCAGCTACGGAAAAAAGCCGGGGTTTGCGGCCTCCGCCGGCTTCCTGAACATGTTTCAGAACATCCGCCCGATGGATTCCAGGATGACGAGTCGGGACGACGTAATGTTTTACATCGCTGTGAGATGAGGTGCAGCGAAACCGTGACGTCATCGCGTCGCGGTGTCTTGTACGGATCGAAAACGGAATTTCCCGGAAAAGTGAGTGACACCTCATTCGCCAGGAAACTGGGGCGATTGGCATATCCAGGGATAGGGTTTCCCTGGGATTTTGACATGCGTCACTGACGGGTAAGTATTATAGGGAGATTCACTAGGCACATAACAGGGTCTACAAGGATGGGTTACTTGGCCATGATGGGCTCACTTGTGAAAGCCCATCCAGGATCATGGAAGATCATCCAAGGAGTGGTCCCACACAGACCACTCCCTATAGAATCATCATCCAACATAACCTTCTAGGATTGACCTGACAGACATCTGGAAAACGCCTGACGTGAAGCTCAGATGATCGTCAGCATCATGTCCATGTCAACGCCTACAATTCCCTATCATCTCCCTGTCGACCGACAAGACCATCGCTGCGGAATCTTTCACCATTCCCACAGCGAGGTATCTCCTCATGTCTCAACATCAACCCCTTCGTCATCCACTCAACGACAAGCTGCGCCTGTACTATGAAGATACCTATCGTGGATTTGAGGTGCAGCAGGAAAAAGGTGGCCCTTTAATTCTGGACTATCTCGAACGCTCCTACCAAACACTTGATACTGTGACACGAATCAACACCACCACCTTCGCCTTTCGTGTAGACCTTCGCTTTCCAGGTAAGATGCCGCGCCTGCTCATGCATGAGAACAACTGCGTGCTGGCACGGTTCTTCTACAATTTTCGCTACGTGTAGGGTCCCGGATGATAGGATCGCCTATAGAAGTTATCCTCTGCTAGCAGCGAGAGAGCTTCTTCAGCAATTCATCCGGGAGCAAGTTCATGGACATCAAGCTGCATAAACAAGCGACCACGAC